>JBCCMW010000418.1:0-3082 GCA_039026175.1 Pseudomonadota bacterium | reverse complement strand
CAGCACCTCGCCCTCGCCCACGATGGGGTGCTTAAACTGGCTGATCTGATAGCCCTGGGGCAGATCGGGGTAGAAATACTGCTTGCGGTCGAAGATCGAGCGGCGGTTGATCGCGGCCTTGAGGCCCAGCCCCGTGCGCACCGCCTGTTCGACGCAGAACGCGTTGATCACGGGCAGCATGCCGGGCATCGCCGCGTCGACCAGGCTGACGTTGGTGTTGGGGGCCGCGCCGAACGCGGTGGCGGCGCCCGAGAACAGCTTGGCCTCGGCCTGCACCTGGGCGTGCACCTCCATGCCGATCACCACCTCCCACGGGCCGGTGTCACCCTGGTAGCGCTTGGGCTCGGGCGCGACATAGGCCAGCGGGGCGGTCGCGGGGGCGGTCGCGGGGACAGGTGCGGGGGCTGTCGTCTCGTTGGGGGCGCTCACGGCGGTCACTCCTGGGCGGCGGCGTGCGTGCCGGTGTAGAGGCGCGCCCGCAGCCCGGCAAGACGAGGGGCCGGCAAGGCGCGTGGGCGGCAAGGCGCGTGGGCGGCAAAGCGGGGGGCGGCGAGGCGGGTGGGCGGCAAGGTGCGTGGGGTGTCACGCGCCAAGGGCAGCAAGGCGCGGGGGCGGACAGGCGCGTGGGGCGGAACGTCGCGGCCGGGGCCGTTGGGCGCGGCCTGGGGGCGCGGCGCGCCGATTTTTTCGTCTCGCGCCACAACCGCTGCGCGCGGTGGGGGCACCCACCCCTGTCCACCGTCGTCAGGGCCCGGCGGCGGTGGGCACCTCAAGCAGCTGTAGGGAAAACACCCATGATCACCGCAGTCCATGCCCCCAGCGCGGCGGCCAGCGCCCTCGCCGCCGGCGGGGCGGTTCTCTTAATGCTCGGCGTCGCAGGCCCCGCGGGCGCGGCCACCTTCTCGCTGTCCGAGGCCAACCGCCCCGGACCGGGCACCGTCGTGGCGGGCTTCGATCCCGCACAGGATATCTGGGAGCTGGACCTCGACAGCTTCACCGTGAACGGCGGCACGCAGCAGGCCTTTGCCCCCGGCACCGGCCTCGCTACCCAGGTCGGCGTCTTCGGCGATGCGGGCGAGGCCGGTATCGGCAACGACCCCACCGCCATCGGCGCGGACGTGAACGTCGTCGTGATCCAGAACTACGATAACAACGACAACGGCGTGCCCAGCGGCAACAACGGCGATCAGGCGCCGGCGAACTGGGACAACAGCTTCAACGCCCGCCGGGCGCTGGAGGCGATCGCGGCCAACACCACCGGCTCGCGCGCGGGCTTCTTCCTCTACTGGAACGAGGGACTGGGCGTGAACCGGCTGGCGTTTGCCGAAGATCTGAGCGACGGGGCGAGCCCGCTCTCGATCCTGTTCGCGATCTCGGACGGGGCGTCCGGCTTGGACGGCGTGACCGGCGGGTTGCTGGACGACGACCTGCTGAGCCCGCCACAGACCGAGGCCGAGCGCAACGCGCTGCGCGGGGCGGCCAACCGCCAGCTCGCGCAGCTGGTCAACAACCCCGACTTCCTGACCGTCGGGGACGGCAGCCTGTTCAGCCTGGAGCGGGCGCCGAACGCGTCGCTGTTCAGCGCGGCCAATTTTGCCGCCGCCGACGGGTCGCAGGTGATCCCGGTGCCGGCGGCGATGCCGCTGCTGATCGGGGCGCTGGGCGGTCTCGGCGCCATGGCACGCCGCCGCCGGGGCTGAGGCGCGCGCCGGCCCCGGGCGCGGGCCGGCCATGCCTCACCCGGCCGCGGTGGCGGCAGGCGGGCCGACGGGGGCTGCCGGCCTGCCGGGTCTGGGCCCTGCCGCGGTGGGGCCCAGACTAGTGGGACCCAGGGTGGCGGGACCCAAACTGGCGAAACCCTGGCCGGCGGGGTCCAGACCGGCGAGACCCGGACCGGCGGGATCCGGGCTGGCGGCGTCCCCACCGGCGGGACCCAGACCGGCGGGGTCCAGACCGGCGGCGACCAGACCACCGTCCCGCATCGGCTCGGGCGGCGGCGGGATCACCGCGGGCGATGCGATCTGCGCCTGGCGCGCGCGCATGTAGTCGACGTAGCGCAGGAAGTAATGGTCCAGCGCCCAGCGGTCGTGGCGCCGCACGACCAACAACGTCAGCGCCGCGCAGCAGATCACCGACGATGGATAGAAAAACTGCGCCATCGGCGGACTGTCGACGATGATCCCGAACGGATCGAACATCGCCTTCCAGACCATTGTTACCGTGAAGCCGACGATAGCCATCTGCGCCGGCAGCGCCACCGCGCGGAACAGGCCCAGGACCACCAGCATGCCGATCACCGTCTCGATATGGCCGAAGACGTCCTGCAGGTCGCGGTTGCTGAAGAGACCCATGTAGAAGCGGTCCGAGACCGCCACGCCGTAGTCCGGGTCGCGGATCCGCTTGACCCCCCACCAGACCAGCAGCATGCCCGTGCTGATCCGCAGCAGCATCAGCGCGAGAGACGTCAGCACTCTGCGGCGCCGCCGGACGCCGAAGCGGCCCGGACGCTCGGCCGCGCGCGCGGGGGCGGGCCACATCGCACCGCTGGGATCCGCCCAGGCATGCAGGTCGTCCGAGCCTTCGGGCCCGCGCAGCACATAGTCCTGGTCGCCCAGGTCGCCGATCCGTCCGCTCATCGATCGCCTGCCCCCTTGGCCCCTGTCGCACCGACTGTTGCACCCACTGTCGCACCGATTGGCGCACCGACTGGCGCACCGACGGGTGCACCGACCCGCACGTTCCCGCATGGCCCCTGCCAACGGCGGTCGCATCGCCGGCGGCACGCGCCGCGCACCCCGCCGGCGCCGCGACCGCCCTGCGCAGGCACCCGTGCGGCCGAGATAGGGGCCAAGGGTTCTCGGCGGGTTACCAAGTGTCGTTAAGCGTGGAGATGCCCGCACAGGTCCTGGCGCTGCGGTCGTTGGGAGCTGGCGCTGCTACCGCGGCGCGCATCGTCGCGACCTGTGCGGGCATCTCCACGCTTAACGACACTTGGTAACCCGCCGAGAACCCCTGGCCCCTATCTCGGCCGCACGGGTGCCTGCGCAGGGCGGTCGCGGCGCCGGCGGGGTGCGCGGCGCGT
>JBCCMW010000417.1:0-3089 GCA_039026175.1 Pseudomonadota bacterium | reverse complement strand
TGTCGCCACGGCGGCCAACAAGGCGAGCGCCGCCGGCAGCAGCGGCAGGTAATAGCGCAGATGCGCCCCGACCGGCCCCCCCGTCGCCAGGTGACGCTGCCAGGCATAGCCGAAGTGGATGGCCAGGTGCGCCAGCGCCGCCACCGCCAGCGCCACCGCCACCGGACCGAGCGCGCCCGACAGACCCTCGCGCCGCAGGACCAGCCCCAGCGCGCCCAGCACCAGCAGCCACACCGGCAGCACGGCGACCAGCAGCCCGTGCGCGTTGGACGCCCAGCCGAGCAGCAGCCAGCCCGAAAAGCGCCCGGCAAAGGCGGCAAGCGAGAGCCGCTGGTCGCTGTCGGCCGGGAAGATCGCGTTGGCCGCCACCAGCCGGGCGGTACCCTCGGTGGCCGGCGCGGGCGAGCTGTACTGCGCCAGAAACCAAACGTACGGCACGGCCGCCAGCGCGATGGCGAGCGCCGGCAGGATCAGCCGCACCCCGAACCCTGCACCCCGCAGCGCCCGCGGCCTTGCACCCCGCATCCCTGGGCCATGTGGCCCTGCGCCCACCGGCCCTGCGCCCACCGGCCCTGCGCCATGCGGCGCCTCGGGTCCCGGCAACCCAGGCCGCGGCAACCCGTGCCGCCACGCCGCCAGGCTGAGGATCGTCACGACGACCGCGCCCGCCTGGATCGCCGCGGTCGGCTTGCACGCCATCGCCAGCGCCACGCCCAGCAGCATCAGCGCCAGCCCGCGGTCGTGCGCGCGATGCTCGGCCAGCGGCCGGCAGGCGCCGGCGAACAGCAGCGCCCCGGCCGCCAGCGCAAACACGTCGTTGGTCAGAAACGCCCCCTGCACCAGCAGGAACGGCGCCGTCGCCGCTGCCAGCGCGAAGAACGCCGCCGCCCGCGGGCCCACCCTCAGCCACAGCACCGCCGCATAGCCGGCCAGCGACGCGACAGCCAGCGCCGAGGACAAAAGCCGCATCGCCGTCAGCCGGGCCATGCCGTCCTCGGCCCAGCCCGTCAGCCCTCCGACCAGCAGGTAGAAGAACGGCGGATGGCCGAGATAGCCGGGAAAGATCGCCGCATCGCCCGCCGTCGGATCGCGCACCGCCAGGGTCTCGAGCGCCGGGAACACGCCGTGGCGCCAGGCCTCGAGCGCATAGCCGTAGTGGGCGAGTTCGTCCGGGCCGAAAGGCGGGCCTGCCCGAAACGCGGCCCGCGCCAGGATGGCCCAGAGCAGCAGCAGCGGCAGCGCCGTCAGCACGCGCCACAGCGTGCGCGCGCCGACCGACGCGGGCGCCCCGGCGGCTGTGCCCGCCGCATCACCCGGGCTCACGTGGCGCCCTTGCCGGCGCCCTCGCCTGGGGCGCCCTCGCCTGGGGCGCCCTTGCCGGCGCGCGCGCCCGGGGCGCCCTTGCCAGCGCGCGCGCCTGGGGCGAGCGCTGCCTCGAGCCGGGCGAAATGCGCGTCCCAACGCGGCGGCGCCCAGGCCTCGATCCGGGTGGCCTGTTGGGCGCGCCGGCGCGAGGCCGGGGTCGCATAGTCGCGGATCGCGGCGAGCCAGGCGGGACCGTCCAGCGGGTCCAGCCACTCGGGCGCCGTGCCGCCCACCTCGCGCAGCGCGGGCAGGTCCGCGGCGATCACCGGCACGCCCAGCGCCAGCGCCTCGGCCAGCGGCAGCCCGTAGCCTTCGGCGAAGCTGGGGAACAGCAGCGCCCGCGCGCCGCGCATCAGCCGGGTCACCTCGGCATCGTCCATCGAGGGATGCTCGAACACCGTCCAGTTCATCATCGGCGCGCGGTCCAGCATGTCGAACACCTGCGCCGCCGCCCAGCCGCGCCGGCCGACGATGTGCAACACGGGCACCGGACGGCCCGGCATGACCTCGGACAGGCCGCGCCAGAGCGCGAGCATCAACAGGTGGTTCTTGCGCCCCTCGAGGGTGCCCAGCATCACGAAATAGGGGTTTTCGCCGGCCCCCTGGACAGCGCCGTTCGGCGCGGCGGGGGCCGGCGCTGCCGGGCTGGTCACGACGGGGTTGGCCTCGGTGGGGTTGGGCTCGGTGGGGTTGGGCTCGGTGGGGTTGGGCTCGTTGGGGTTTCGCTCTGTAGGGTTGCGCTCGTTGGGGTTTCGCTCGGTGGGGTTGGGCTCGCTGCCGGCGCCATCGGTTGCCACGCCCAGCGGCAGCGGCGTGATGGGCGGCAGCGACCAGCCCGCCACCGCGCCGTGCGCCGCCAACAGCCGCCCCGTCGCGGCCGAATTGGCCAGGATCCCGTCCGCCGTCAGCGCTGCCTGCACGCGGCCCATAAAGCGCCGCGCCGCCGTCGGCGAGGCGTATTCGGGATGCGTCAGCGGGATCAGATCGTGCAGCATCACATGCCGGCGCAGGCCTGCATCGCCGAGCGCTGCCATCGTGGTCGAGCCCAGGTTGTCGTGCCCGACGTTCAGGTAGGCGGCCCCCTGCGGCAGGCGGGCAAACAGCGCGGCGAGCCCCGCCTTGCCCCGCCCTGCCGAGGCGACGGCGAGGCGGCGCACCATACTCTCGCCCCAGCGCCGGCGCTGCTCGCGCCACGGCTCGGCCAGCGCCTGCAGGTCCATAGCCGGCACCCCGGCCGGGCGGCGCTGGCGGCGGAGCCGGCGGCCCAACCAGCCGATCAGGGCGCGCGCCGCTGTGCGTCGCGGACGGTCGAGACCGGGATAGCCGGGCGCGTGGCGGCGCGGCGGAGGGGCGCTGCGCGGCGCTGGGGCCGCCAGGATCGCGCGGAACGCGGCGGCCAGCGCCGGCGCGGCATCAGGCGCCACCAGGTACTGCCGCGCGCCGATGGCCGCCAGCAGCCACGCGCCGCCCGGCCTGGCCATCGCCCAGTCCAGATAGGCGGTCTCGACCCGGTCGATCCCGGTCGGCTGGGTGAGGTGCAGCCGCTTCAGGCTGCGGGTCACGTCGAGCACCAGGGCGCCTGCCGGCAGCGGATCGGGCAGCGGCTGGTTGGGATGGGCGGCCGCTTGCGCGCGATCGACGGCTGCGGCGCCTGCCCCCGGCGCCGCGGCGGCTGGGGCATCGCGTCCGGGCCGCTCGGCGGATGGCGCGCGCGGTGGCGCGAC
>JBCCMW010000416.1:0-3102 GCA_039026175.1 Pseudomonadota bacterium | reverse complement strand
GGGGGGGGGGGGGGGGGGGGGCTGGGTCGGGGGGGGGGCCGGCGGGGGCGGCCCGCGCCGGCGGCGCGTCTCAGGCCTACGCCGGCGGCGCGTCTCAGGTCTACGCCGGCGGCGCGTCTCAGGCCTACGCCGGCGGCGCGTCTCAGGCCTGCGCCTCGGCGCGCCACATCGCCGCGATTGCGCCGGTCTCCTCGATCACCTCGTAGGTCGCCAGCTCCCCGCTCGCGTCGAAGCGGCAGCCCACCCATTCGCCCCGGTCGTCGTAGATCAGCACGCTGTCGATCTCGCCGCTCAGCTGGACCGCGCCCGGTTCGCCCGCGATCGGGGCCGAGGACACCTGCAGCGGCTCGCCCGACTGCGACGACAGCCAGGGCCGACGCTCGAGGAACGCCGGGGCGTAGTAGGTCGTCGTCACCGCCTGCAGCGGCTGGCGCCCGCTATAGCGCAAGCCGTCCACCGCCAGCGCATCGCCCTCGCGCCGGATCGTCAGCCGGTCGTCGGTGCCGTCGTCGTTGGTCTCGCTGTCCAACGTCAACAGCGCGCCGTCCTGCCACACCTCGCGGTTGGTCATCTCGTAGCGATAGGCGGTGATGCCCAGGAAACGCACCCGGATGGCGATCTCGATGGTGATCTCCAGCGTGTCGGCGGTGCGGCGCGCCGTCAGCATATGGCGGCCGATGTCTTTGCCCCCGCGCAGGATGCGGAACACGCGGCTGGCGGTGCCGTCGGCCGCCGCAGCCGTCAGGCCCACAGGACAGAAGACGCCGGCAGCGGCGCCGAGCAGCAACGTTCGACGGTACATGGCGTAACCCCTCGTGGCTGGGCCGGAGGGCGGGCCGCCGGCTGATCTGCCAGGTGATACGCGCCTACTCGGCGAGAAGGTTCAACGCGCGCGAAAAACGCCCTGTAAACCGCAGGCCGCCATCCATTACCACCAGGCAGAGGCAGGTCTCGGTGCCGGTGATGCGCGGGTGGTGGTCGTCGTCCTCGGTGCAGATCGCCACGTCGCCCGCGCGATAGACGGTGTCGCCGTCGGTCATCTCGCCGGTCAGGATCAGCGTCAGCTCCACGCCCTCGTGGGTGTGCTGCGGGATCGCGACACCCGGTCGCGCGCGCAGCAGCGACACATGCTCGGCGCCGTAGCCCTTGAATTCGTGCTCCGACAGGCCCGGCAGGCGAAAGCGCCACGGGATGCGCCCGGCCCGGTCGGCGCTGACCGCACGCCCCAGGCTTTCCTCCAGCGCACTGCGGAGCGGTCGGGGAAAAACGGCGGCCTCGCCCATCGACCGCCCGTCGGCCAGCATTGCCGCAGCGTCGGGTGCGATTTTGGCCGTGCCGTTTCGGTGCTTGGCGCAGGGCACGTCGTGCGCGCGATCCGCCGGGTCCACCGCCTCGGACGCAGGGGTGCGTGCCGCAGCGTCCGGTATCGGGGGCAACGGGCCCGCGCCGGCGCCAGACCGATCCAACGCCGCGAGCGCGGCACAGCTGGCATTCACCGCCATCGGCGCCGGCGGCGCATCGGCCAGCAGCGCGCCGCCCAGCGCCTCGAACGCCGCGACGCGGGCGCGGCTCTCGGCCGAATAGGTCAAGTGCGCCGCGATCAACAGCGACACGCCCGGCGAGGAAGAACCGCTGGCATAGTCGGCAAGAAGGTCTGTCAGCGCTGGGTCGGTCGTCATCGTGGTCGTCCGCTCGTCTCTGTCTGTACGCGTCCCCTGTCGCCAGGGGGTGCGAGATTTACGCTTGGACGCCGCTGCCGGATCACCCCAGCAGTCGCGTCTGCCGCAAAAAAGTGCGACGCAAGCCTAAAGCAAGGTCACCCGGTTCGAGTTCGAGCGCAACCGTTTGGGACAGCGACCTTTGGCGGAGGGGGTGTTGTGCGCGATCTCTTCTTCTTCGGCACCCTGCGCGACCGGGCGTTGTTGTCGGTCGTCGTGGGCCGGACCGTCGACGCCGACGAGGCGCCGGCCGCCCGGCTGCCCGGTCATGCGCCCTGGCAGGTGGCGGGCGAGGCCTATCCGATCCTGCGCCCCGATCCCGCCGCCGTGGCCGAGGGCGTTGTGTTCCGCCCCGCCTCGGCCGACGAGATGGAGGCCATCCTCTACTACGAGGAAGCCGAGTACGGGCTGACCCAGGTCGTGGTCGAGACCGCCGCCGGCACGCGTTCGGCCGCCTATTTCGCCGCGACCGACAAGATCGTGCCCGGCCCCGGTCCCTGGTCGTTCGAGGCCTGGTCGGCCGGCGCCGAGGGCTATGACCGGGCCGTGGCGCTGGAAGCCGCGGCCGAGCTGATGCCGCTGCGCACCACGCTGCCGGTCGCGCTGATCGACACCGCCTGGTTCGGCATCATGAACCGCGCCCGTCAGCGGGTGCGCGCACGGCGCACGGCGCCGGTGCTGGGCGGCATCCGCAGCGATCTCGACCAGGCGCGCGACGTGGCGTGGGAGGCGCTGGAGCGTCCCTACAACGCCTACATCTCGGTCGAGCGCCATCGCCTGCGCCACCGGCTGTTCTCGGGCGCGATGGGGCCGCCGGTCGAGCGGGTGACGGTGGCGTGGGGCGATGGGGTGACGGTGCTGCCCTACGATCCCGTCGCCGACCGCGTGCTGTTGATCGAGCAGTTCCGCCCGGGGCCTGCGGCGCGGCGCGATCCCAATCCCTGGTGCATCGAGGTGCCGGCCGGGCGGATCGACGCCGACGAGGACGTCGAGGCCGCGCTCCGCCGCGAGGCGGCCGAGGAGACCGGCGTCGCGCTCGGCCGGCTGCTGCGCCTGCCTGGCTACTATCCCACGCCCGGCATCGCCTCCGAGCATCGGGGCTCGTGGATCGGCGAGGCCGATCTTTCGGGCGTCGAGGGCGGGGTGCACGGCGCGGCGGACGAGGGCGAGGATATCCGTACTCTGCCGATGAGCGTCGACGCGGCGCTGGCGGCGCTGCGCAGCGGCGCGATCAACACGGGGCCCGCGCAGCTCCTGCTGCTGTGGCTCGCGGTCGAGCGGCCGCGCCTGCGCGCCGCATGGGCCGGCATCGCGCCCTGACGCCACCCGCGCGGCCCCGCGCGCCCCTGTGCTGACCGCGCCCCCCCGCCGCGCCACCCACCGC
>JBCCMW010000415.1:0-3117 GCA_039026175.1 Pseudomonadota bacterium | reverse complement strand
GAGTACCGGCCTGTCACGCCGGGGGTCGCGGGTTCGAGCCCCGTCAACCGCGCCACTCCGTCGCCGATCGTCCGGCCGCCCGACGCCAGCGCCTGCCGCGCCCAACGGCCCAGCCGCCCTCTACCCGCCGCCCCGCCTGCCATGATTTCGTCGCCCGGCCACGGCTTTGTCGCATCGCTCCGGCCGGATGCGGTCGCGGTCTTGGTCGCTTGCGTGATACTGTCACGGCCGCGGCCCGCCGTCGTTGACCGTTGCGCAACGCGCTTCTAGGTCAACTGCACCGGAGCGCTGCGCGATGGAAGGAGAGCCCGGTGAACGACCTCTTGATGGAGTATCTGCCGATCCTGGTCTTCCTGGGGATCGCCACGGGCCTCGGTCTGGTGCTGATGCTCGCCGCCTGGGTGCTGGCCTATCGCGCGCCCGACAGCGAGAAGCTCTCGGCTTACGAGTGCGGCTTCAACGCCTTCGACGACGCGCGCATGAAGTTCGACGTTCGCTTCTACCTCGTCGCCATCCTGTTCATTATTTTCGACCTGGAGATCGCGTTCCTGTTCCCCTGGGCCGCTGCGTTCGGCGGGCTTTCGGACGTCGCGTTCTGGTCGATGATGCTGTTCCTGGCGGTGCTGACGGTCGGCTTCGCCTATGAGTGGAAAAAGGGAGCCCTGGAATGGGAGTGAGCCAGCGGCCGGCACCGGTGCCGGACCAGCAAGCCGCCGACCCCCTCGAGCCGCCGGTCGAAACCGGCCAACCCGGCACCTCGGTTCGGGGCACCGACTATGGGCTGATCACCCAATCCATCAACAACCAGTTGGCGGATAAAGGCTTTCTGCTGACCTCGGCCGACGATCTGATCAACTGGGCGCGCACCGGATCGCTGATGTGGATGACCTTTGGCCTGGCCTGCTGCGCGGTCGAGATGATGCACACCTCGATGCCCCGCTACGATGCCGAGCGGTTCGGCATCGCGCCCCGGGCCAGCCCGCGACAGTCGGACGTGATGATCGTGGCGGGCACGCTGACCAACAAAATGGCGCCGGCGCTGCGCAAGGTCTACGACCAGATGCCCGAGCCGCGCTACGTGATTTCGATGGGCTCGTGCGCCAACGGCGGCGGGTACTACCACTACAGCTACAGCGTGGTGCGCGGCTGCGACCGCATCGTGCCGGTCGACATCTACGTGCCCGGCTGCCCGCCGACGGCCGAGGCGCTGCTTTATGGTATCCTGCAGCTTGCCCGCAAGATCCGGCGCACCGGCACGATCGTGCGCTGAGGGCCGGGCCAGGGGGATGGGGCGATGACCGACACCACCGCGCTGGTCGATCTGGGCGAGGTGATCGAGGCCGCGCAGACCGACGCCGTCGTCGGCTGCCAGGCTGCCTATGGCGAGCTCTCGGTCACGGCGACGCGCAGTGGGCTGCGGGCGCTGATCGGCTATTTGCGCGACAACGCCGCCTGTCGCTTCTCGACGCTGGTCGATATCACCGCGGTCGACTGGCCGGGGCGCGACCGGCGGTTCGATCTGGTCTATCACCTGCTCTCGATGCAGCAGAACCAGCGGCTGCGCGTGAAGGTGCCGGTGGGCGAGGACGAGACCGTGCCCTCGATAGCCGACCTGCACCCCTCGGCCAACTGGTTCGAGCGCGAGGTGTTCGACATGTTCGGCGTGCTCTTCGTCGGCCACCCGGACCTGCGCCGGCTGCTGACGGACTATGGCTTCCGCGGTCATCCGCTGCGCAAGGACTTCCCCACCACCGGCTATGTCGAGGTGCGCTACGACGAGACGCAGAAGCGCGTGGTCTACGAGCCGGTCGAATTGGTGCAGGAGTTCCGCGATTTCGGCCAGATGAGCCCGTGGGAGGGTGCAACCTATGTGCTGCCCGGCGACGAGCGGGTGCCCAGCCTGCCCGGCGCCCGCGGGTCGGAGGATCGCGGCGTGCGCACCGGCGGAGGATCTGCCGCCGGATCGGAGACCCCGTGATCGGTGCCCGAATACATCCAATACCCGCTGCTCGCCGCGGCGCTGGCGCTGCCGATGTGGCGCATCCTGCCGCGCGCCGGCCTCAACCGCTGGTGGGCGCTGGCGGCCGTGGCGCCGTTCGGCATCGTCGTCCTGCTATGGGTGCTGGGGTTTCGGCGCTGGCCGGAGGATGGGCCATGAGCGTGGCGGCCCGGGGCGCCCGCCCGCGCACGCCGAGCGCGGCATGCTGAGCCTCGGGGTGTTCCAGCTGCTGTTCCTGCTGGCGACCGTCGCCAACGTCGTGGCGCTGTGGCGCATCCTGCCGCGCGCCGGCATCCCGGGCTGGGTCTCGCTGATCGTCGTCGTGCCGTTCGTGCTTCCAGTCCTGCTGCTGGTCGTCGCCTTCCGCCGCTGGCCGGACGACGACGTCGCGAAGAACTTCTGAGGAGAGGTCCCATGGACGGTGCCGGCGAGCTGGTCACGGGCGAGCAGCGCATCCGCAACTTCAACCTGAACTTCGGGCCGCAGCATCCTGCGGCGCATGGTGTTCTGCGCCTGGTGCTGGAGCTTGACGGCGAGGTCGTGGACCGTGTCGACCCGCACATCGGGCTGCTGCACCGCGGCACCGAGAAGCTGATGGAGAGCCGCACCTACCTGCAGAACCTGCCGTACTTCGACCGTCTGGATTATGTGGCGCCGATGAACCAGGAGCACGCCAGGTGCCTGGCGATCGAGCGCATGGCCGGGGTCGAGGTGCCCCGCCGCGGCCAGCTGATCCGGGTGCTGTACTGCGAGATCGGGCGGATCCTCAGCCACCTCTTGAACGTCACCACCCAGGCGATGGACGTCGGCGCGCTCACCCCGCCGCTCGGGGGGTTCGAGGAGCGCGAGAAGCTGATGTGTTTCTACGAGCGGGCCTGCGGCGCGCGCCTGCACGCGGCCTATTTCCGCCCCGGCGGCGTGCACCAGGACCTGCCGCCCGATCTGATCGAAGACATCGAGGCCTGGTGCGAGCCGTTCCTCGAGGTGCTGGACGATCTCGAGGGACTGCTGACCGAGAACCGGATCTTCAAGCAGCGCAACGTCGACATCGGCGTCGTGACCATCGAGGAGGCCCAGGCCTGGGGCTTCTCGGGCGTGATGGTGCGCGGCTCGGGCCT
>JBCCMW010000414.1:0-3120 GCA_039026175.1 Pseudomonadota bacterium | reverse complement strand
GCTGTCCCCTTCGGCACCGCCCAGGATCACATCCGTGCCGTTTCCTGCGGTGATGGTATCGACAGAACCGGTGCGGCCGCGCCCCAGGCGCGGAGCGCGAGGGCCGCGCCGAGGCCGATCGCCCCGCCGCCGAACACCAGACAGCGCGCCTCGGCCAGCGGGGTCGCCAGCGCGGCGGCGCCCAGGCGCACGGCGTGCCAGCCGCAGGCCAGCGGCTCGGCCAGGGCGGCCTTGGCGGTGGGCACGCGCTCGGGCACCGCGACCAGGTTGCGCGCCGGGATCGCCAGATACTCGGCGAACGCGCCCTCGCGCGGCGGCATCGAGATGATCTGGCGCTGGGGACACAGGTTCTCGCGCCCCGCCCGGCACGCAGCGCAGCGGCCGCAGGTGACCAGCGGGTTCACCGTCACGCGCCGGCCGGCCAGCGGGCCCGCGACGACCGTGCCCGCCGCCTCGTGCCCCAGGATCAGCGGCGCGGGGCGGCGCGCGTCGTGCCCGGCCCAGGCGTGCATGTCCGAGCCGCAGATGCCGACGTGGGCGACGCGCACCAGCGCCTCGTCCGCCGCGGGCCGGGGCTCGGGCACGTCCGACAGCGCCAGCGCGTGCGGCGCCGTATAGACCAGCGCCTTCATTTCGCGGTGAAGCCGCCGTCGACGAACAGCACCTGGCCGGTGACGTAGGCGCTGGCGTCCGAGCACAGGAACAGCGCCGGGCCCAGGATATCGGCCATCGTGCCGTTGCGCCCGGCGCAGGTCTGGGCGGCGTTGCGGGTCGCGCGCTCGGGGTCGGCGAACACCGGGCCCGTCAGCTCGGTCGGGAAAAAGCCGGGCGCCAGCGCGTTGGCGGTGATGCCGTCCGCCGACCAGGCCTCGGCCATGGCGCGGGTCAGTTGGGCGATCCCGCCCTTGGACGCGCCATAGGCCAGACCGCCCGGAAAGGCGCGCACGCTCTGCAGCGAGGCGAAGTTGACGATCCGCCCGCGGCCCCGCGCGCGCATGCCCGGCACCAGCGCCTGCGCCAGGAAGAACGGCGTGGCGAGGTTCAGGTCCAGCGTGGTCCGCCACCCCTCCCACGTCACGTGGTCGGCCGCTTGGCGGGTGTTGATGCCGGCGGCGTTGACCAGGATCTCGGGCGGGCCGAAGGGGGCCGTCGCCTCGGCCGCCACGGCCGCCATGGTGGCGGGGTCGGAGAGGTCGGCGGTCACCACGGCGCGCCGGCCGGGCCCTGCGCCCGCCCAGTCGACCAGCGCCTCGGCCCGGCGGGCGATGCCCACGACCGGGGCGCCGGCCTCGGCCAGGGCGGAGGCGATGGCGCGGCCGAGCCCGGCGCTGGCCCCGGTCACGCAGGCGACGCGGCCCGCGACGCTGAACAGCGGCGGGAGCGGATCGCCCGCCGCCGCCCCCATTGCCTGCCGGTCCGGCGCCCCGTCCGCCGCCCCGTGCGCCGCCCCGTGAAGCGCCCGGTCTGCGGCCCCTACCGCCGCCCCGTGTGCCGGCCCGTCTGCCGCCCCTTCCGCGGCGCCATCCCCCGCCCCGTGCTGCACGGCGTCAGTCCGTGCCGGTCAGGTCGAAATTCACGCCAGGAAAATACTTGGCCAGACGGATGTCGGCGGTGCGGGCGTGGCCCTCCATCCCCTCCAGCCGGCTGATCCGGGCGGTCGCCTCGGCCAGCGGGCGGGCGCCCTCGCGCGTCGCGCGCTGCCAGGTGACCAGCTTCATGTACTTGTGCACCGACAGCCCGCCGGTGTAGCGCGCCGCCCCCGAGGTCGGCAGCACGTGGTTCGGCCCGGCGGCCTTGTCGCCGAAGGCCACCGTCGTCTCCTCGCCCAGGAACAGCGAGCCGTAGCAGCGCAGCCGGTCCAGGTACCACGCCGTGTCCGCGGCCTGCACGGTCAGGTGCTCGGGCGCGTAATCGTCGGCCGCCTGGGCCAGCGTCTCGCGGTCGGGCACGACCATGACCTCGGCCATGTCGCGCCACGCGGCCTCGGCGTTCTGGGCGTTCAATTCGGGCAGCGTGGGGATGAGCTGGGGCACCCGGGCCAGCACCGCCTCGGCCAGCGGGCGGTGGGTGGTGGCCAGCCATACGGGCGAGTTGTAGCCGTGCTCGGCCTGGCCGACCAGGTCCCAGGCCACGATCTCGGGGTCGGCGGTTTCGTCGGCCAGGATCATGCTGTCGGTGGGGCCCGCAAACATGTCGATGCCGACGCGGCCGAACAGGATGCGCTTGGCCTCGGCCACAAACTGGTTGCCGGGGCCGACCAGGATGTCTGCCTGGGGCAGGCCGAACAGGCCGAACGCCATCGCCGCGATCCCCTGCACCCCGCCCATGGCCAGGATCGTGTCGGCGCCGCAGAGGTCCGCGGTGTAGACGATGGCCGGCGCGATACCCACGCCGGGGCGCGGCGGCGAGCAGGCGGCGATGTGCCCGCAGCCCGCGACCTTGGCCGTGGTGACGGTCATCAGCGCCGAGGCGATGTGGCTGTAGCGCCCGCCCGGGGCGTAGCAGCCGGCCGCGCGGCAGGGGATCGCCTTCTGCCCCGCGACCAGGCCGGGGCGGAGCTCGATCTCCATGTCGCGGATCGTCTCCTTCTGCGCCTCGGCAAAGCGGCGGACGTTGTCGTGGGCAAAGCGGATGTCGTCCTTCAGCCGCTCGGGCACCTGGGCCGAGGCGGCCTCGATCTCCGCGCGGGTCAGGACGGTGTTGCCCTGGTAGCGGTCGAACTGGGCGGCGTAGCGCAGCGCCGCCGCGTCGCCGCCGGCTTCGATGTCGTCCAGGATCGCCTGCACCGTGGCCCGCACATCGCCCGCGTCGTCGGTCGCACGCTTCTGGGCGCGCTTCAGGTACTCGATGCCCATGGGGTCCTCGCTGCTAGATCGCCGGTCCTCGATGCATCGCAATCGCCGGAACGCGGGCGATGATCAACACCGCGATCACGATTAGCCGCAGGGCGGCGCGCTGCTGGGGTCGGCGCACGGCGCGGGACGGCGGGCGGCGAGGGACGGCGCGCGGCGTGGGGCGGCGCACGGCGATGGGCGGCGCACGGCGACGGGCGGCGCACGGCGAAGGGCGGCGCACGGCGAAGGGCGGCGCACGGCGAAGGGCGGCGCACGGCGAAGGGCG
>JBCCMW010000413.1:0-3160 GCA_039026175.1 Pseudomonadota bacterium | reverse complement strand
CGCCGGCGCCACGGCCCCGGCCCGCGCGCCCGCCGGTCCCCGGCCGCGGGCCGCGCCGCTTGGCCGCCGGCCCCGGGGCGGGCTAATCAGCGCCGACACCGACAGGGAGGGTTGCATGCACGACATCACGCTCGACACGGCGCGCGAGATCATCGCCAAAACATTGGAGGAGGGCCACAGCCGCGGCCTGAAGCCCCTGTCCGTGGTCGTGCTCGACGCTGGCGGCAATGTGAAGGCGTTCGAGCGCGAGGACGGCGCGTCGAACCTGCGCTTCAACATGGCCTATGCCAAGGCCTATGGCTGCATCGGCGTCGGCCTGGGCGGGCGGGCGATGATGGCCCGGGCCGAAACGCAGGCGTACTTCATCAACTCGCTGACTGCGGCGTTCGGGGGCAGCGTGCTGCCGGTGCCGGGCGGCATCCTGCTCCGGGCCGAGGCCGGCGGCCCGATCCTCGGCGCGGTCGGTATCACCGGCGACACATCGGACAACGACGAGGCGGCGGGCCTGGCCGCCATAGCCGCTGTCGGGCTGGTGGGCGACGGCGGCTGAGCCGGCCGCCCGCCCCTTTTCCGCCCCTGATCCACCCCGTGCCGCGCGGTGCCGGGATCGGCAGTCATCCCCTCGCCATGATTGCAATGTTCGATCCCGGGACATCGCGCTGCTAGGGGAGGATCGGGTGCCCAACGCCATCGACGATCGCGCCAACGCTGCCGCCGGCGCCGGCGCCGCCCGTCGCCGCCTGGCCGCGGCGACCATCCTGGCGGGTGCTGCGCTGCTGGCCGCCTGTCAGCCCAAGCTCGAGGACACGACGCCCGAGTATGTGACGCCCTACATCTACGACAACCTAAGCTGCGCCGAACTGGTGACCGAGAAGCGCCTGTTGCAAGTGGCGCTGGACCGTGTGCTGGCGGGCGAGGCCGGGCCCGGCACGCCGCCGCTGGGCGCCGCACTGGCCATCGGCATCCCCCGGGATCCGGTCACCGACCGTCAGAGCGCCGGGGTGCGCGTGGCCGATCTGCGCGGTCGTCTGATCGCCGCGACCACGTCCGAGGAGCGCCAGGCCTGTCCCGGCAGCGCCACCGACCCCGCGCTGCTGCAGGCGGCGTCCGGCCCGGTCTATGCGCCTGCCGCCGACTATACCGAAGCCGAACTCGCGGCCTTTTGCGCCCAGCCCTGGGAGGAGCGCACGCTCTCGGACGGGCGCATCGAGCGGAACCCCTGTCCCACGCGCTGATCTGGGCGGACGCTGTCTGCGCCATCTTGTCGGGCATCCTGCCGCGCCCCTAGATCCGTCGCATGACGGAAGTCGAGCTCAAGATCCTGCCCGATCCCGCGGCGCTGCCTGCGCTGCGCCGCCGCCTCTTGCGCCTCGCCGGGCGCCAGGGCACGCGGCGCAGGCTGCGCAGCATCTATCTGGACACGGCCGAGCAGGGCCTTGCGACCGCCGGCATGGCACTGCGCCTGCGCGCCGAAGCGCGGCGCTGGACGCAGACGCTAAAGCTCGGCCGCAGCCACCGGGGCGGTCTCAGCTGCGCAGACGAGATCGACGTCGACGCGCCCGGCGGACGGCTGAACCTGGCCGCGCTGCCCCAGGATGCGGCCGACGCGGTGCGGGCCGCGGCCGGTGGGCTGCCGCTGGCGCCGGTGTTCGAGACGCGGATCGAGCGCACGCACTGGACGCTCGCGCATGCCGGGGCGCGGATCGAGGCGGCGCTCGACTGCGGCAGCATCGTCGCCGGCGGTGCGAGCGCGCCGATCGACGAGCTGGAGCTCGAGCGGCTGGAGGGCGACCCTGGCGCGCTGTTCGCCCTGGCGCGCGCGCTGTTCCCGGCCGGAGGGTGGCGGTTGTCGACCCTCAACAAGGCCGAGCGTGGGGCCAGGCTGGGGCGCGGCCAGGATCCGCTGCCGCCGCCGCGCGTGCGCCGTGCCCAAGCACCCCGCATCGCCCGCGACGCCACGGCCGAGGCGGCCGCGGTGGCGATCCTGGACGAGTGCCAGGGGATGATCGCCGAGAACCTCGCCGCCTCGACCTTCGCACCCCCGCGGCCCGGTGCCGACGGGCACGGCGGCGAGACCCATCCAAAGCGCGGGCCCCTGCCTCAGTCCGAGCCCCAGTCGGAGCCCCAGCTCCAGCCCGATCCCGAACCGGACCCCGAGGCGCCGCACCAGCTCCGCGTCGGGTTGCGTCGGCTGCGCGCGGCGGTGCGCCTGTTGCGCCCCGCGCTTGGCGGCAGCGCGGCGACCGACGCGCGGTTGGCGCATCTCGGGGCCGAGGCGCAATGGCTGGCGCGCGAGGTCGGCCGGCTGCGCGATCTGCAGGTGGCGCGCGACGAGCTGGTGCGCCCGGCCGCTGTCGCGACGCCTGCCGAGCCCGGCTTTGCGGTGCTGATCGAGGCGCTGGATGCCGAGACCGCCCGCGCCGCCGCCGCGCTCCGCTCGACGCTGGCGGGGCCGCGGGCGACCGCCTTTCAGTGGGATCTGGCGGCGTACGTGGCGCTGTGGGGCTGGCTGGACCCGGCCGACCGTGGCCAGACCGCCCGGCTGGCCCGCCCGTTCCGTGCGCTGGCCGCGCAGGCCGCGCGGGCGGCCGAGCGACGTGCCGCCAAGCGCGCCAAGCGGATCGCGACGCTGCAGCACGAGGCGCGCCACGAGCTGCGCAAGGCGCTCAAGATGCTGCGCTACATCGTCGAGTTCGCCGCGCCTGCCTGGCCCGCGAAACGGGTCGATGCGGTGCTGTCGCCGCTGAAGGCGCTGCAGGATCTGTTCGGCGAGCTCAACGATGCCGCGACGGCCGAGGCGCTGTTTCTGGCGCCCGACGGGCCGGGCGCGGGCTCGATCGACGCCGCGCGGGCGGCGGGGCGGCTGATCGGCCAGCGCACCGCGGCGGCCGACCACGCCTGGCGCCGCGCCCGCGCCCGCTGGGCAGCCTTTACGGCCGTCAAACACCCCTGGGCCACCTGAGACCGGCCGCCGGCACGGCGGATGCGTGGCCGACCGCGCACCACCTTCGCCGCTGTGCCGCCGTGACCCGATACCGTCGCGCGCGCCCGCCGCACCCCACGCCCCACCCACACGCCCCACCCACACGCCTGAGCCAAACACCCCAGCCGCACAGGGGAAGGGGAAGGGTGGGCTGAGAGAAGCCCCTGGGGGCTTCTG
>JBCCMW010000412.1:0-3167 GCA_039026175.1 Pseudomonadota bacterium | reverse complement strand
CGCGGCTGGCGCAGCGGGCGCACCGGGCGCACTGGGGCGGGTCGGGACAGGCGCACTGGGGCTCGGGGCCATCAGCGCAAGCGCCCGGTCGGCCATCGCCAGGACATCGGGCTTCAGCGGCGCCAGCGCGGCAGGGGCGGCTCTGCACATCGCTTCGGCCTCGGCCGTGCGCTGCCCGTCCGGACCCAGCAGGGCAGCCAGCGCCGCGCCCAACTCGGCCCCGTCCGCCACCGCCCGCGCGGCACCGACGGCGGACAGGGCGGCATAGGCAGGGGCGAAGTTGCGCGTGTCGGGCCCGTGCAGGATCGCCGAGCCCAGCGCCGCGGGTTCGAACGGATTGTGCCCTCCCCGCGGCGCCAGCGAGCCCGCGACCAGCGACACCGGCGCCAGGCGATACCAGAGACCCATCTCGCCCATCGTATCGGCCAGCCAGACCCCCGCGGCGTCGGGCGGCGGCGCACCGGCGCTGCGCCGCACCAACGGCAGGTCGCCGGCCAAGCGCGTCACGGCCTCGGCCCGTTCGGGATGGCGCGGCGCCAGGATCGTCAGCAGCCGCGGCCAGCGCCCGGCCAGCGCGCGGTGCGCGGCCAGCACGGCGTCCTCCTCGCCCGCATGGGTCGAGGCCGCGAGCCACACCGGTCGCCCGGCCAGACGCGCGGCCAGCGCCGCCCGCTCGGTCTCGTCGCAGCCGGGCGGTGGCAGCAGCGTCTTGAGGTTGCCGTCGGCCGACACCACCCCGGGATCAACACCGAGGCGGGCCAGCCGCGCCGCCGTCTCGCCGTCTTGCACGTGCACGTGGGCAAAGGCACCGAACAGCGCGCGCGCCAGCCCCGGCAGCCGCGCCCAGCGCGCCGCACTGCGCGCCGACAGGCGGCCGTTGACCAGCATCATCGGCACCCCGGCCCGGGCCGGCATCAGCGTCATCAGCGGCCACACCTCGCTCTCGACCCGGATCGAGAGGTCGGGCCGCCAGTGCGCCAGGAACCGGCGCATCGGCCCGGTGGCATCCAGCGGCGCGAACTGGTGGCACGCCCCCGGCGGCAGCACCGCGGCCACCGCCCGCGCCGAGGTGACGGTGCCCGTCGTCAGCAGCAGCGCCGGCGCGGGCGTGCGGGCGGCCAACGTCTCGATCAGCGGCAACAGGCTCTTGGCCTCGCCCACGCTGGCGGCATGCAGCCAGACCAGCGGGCCCGCAGGACGGGGGCGGTCGGCGCGCCCCAGACGCTCGGCCAGCCGGGCCGGGTCCTCCTTACCGCGCGCGCGGCGCAGGCCGAGGACGAGCGGTGCCGCCAGCCCCATCGCCCCGCCGTAGAGCGCCAGCACCGCCCGCCAACCGGCGCCGAGGTCGGGTGTAGGACCCACGGCCGGGCCGGCGTCGGGCGGCGTCGGGCGTCGGGCGCTCACGGCGCGGAGGCCCGCTCGGTGCCGGCGGGCACGGCCAGGCCGAGAGCCGCGTCGGCGCGGTCGGTGGTCTCGCTCAGCAGCGCTTCCATCCGCGCGCGGATCGCCTCGACCGCCGCGGGGTCGCCGGGTTCGGCGTCCGGCGGCACCGTCACCTCGTCCCATTCCAGCCGGCCGCGGCCAAACGGCAGCGCCACGCGGAAACGATCCCAGCTGGACAGGCGCCAGGTCGGCCGCGTCGCGATGGCCAGCGTCACCAGCGGCACGCGCGCCATCAGGGCCAACTGCACGGCACCGGCGTGGGCCCGGCGCCGCGGTCCGCGCGGCCCGTCGGGCGTCATCACCACGATCACCCCCTCGCGCACGGCCGCCAGTGCCGTCGCCAGCGCCTGCGCCCCGCCCTTGTCGCGCGCCTTGGCGCGGTCGTAGGTCGAGCCCCGCGCCGTCTCGACCCCGAAACGGTCGACGACGCCGGCGATCACGCTGCCGTCGCGCGAGGCCGAGATCATCGCCATCACGCGCCGGTCGTGGGGCTTGTTGACGGCGGTCATCATCAGCCCCTCGTGCCAGATGACGACGACCAGACCGCTGCCGGTGGCCAGCAGGCGGTCGATCGTGGGGCGCCCGCCCTCGCGCCAGCGCACCGTGCGCCAGACCAGCCACATGTAGGCAGCGCCCAGGCGCACCGCCGCCCAGCGCGCCGGCGCAGCAGCGCGCAGAATCAGGCCCAGACGGCGCACGGCGGCGATGCGGCCCGGCCCGCGCCCGGCCAGGGCAGCGCCGCCGGGGTCCCTGCGGTGCCTAACCCTCCAGCGCCGCGGCGTCCGCGCTCTGCGAGCGCTCTTCGTCGCGCAGGCGGTGCAGGTGGGCGATAAAGTACCGGGTGTGGGCATTGTCCACGGTCTGCTGCGCCTTGGCCTTCCAGGCGTCGTAGGCAGCGGCGTAGTCGGGGAACAGCCCGACGATGTCGATCCCGTCGACGTCCTTGAAAGTCGAGCCGTTCGGATCGACCAGTTCGCCCCCGAACACAAGATGCAGCTTCGCCATCGCACCCTCCGCCTTGCTGCCGCGCCCGGCCGGCCCCGGGACGCGCGTTGCTGCGGCGCAACATGACGAGCGACCCCGGGCGGGTCAACGGCCGAAGCGCCCGCGGCCAAGCGCACCCGGGGGCGCGGCTGACAGCGCGGGCGGCCGGACGCCAGGGCGCGAGGCGGGCGGCGCAGGCGGGTGCACGCCGGCTGGCGCCGGTGCGGGCACGGACAGGGGTGAACGGCGCGAGGGTAGCCCGGTGCACGGTCATCGCCGGCCCCTGCCCGGCCCGCCCTGGTCACTGCCGCCCTGGCCACTGCCGCCGTTGCCAGTGCCAGCTGGGCCCAGACGGTGGGCGAGCAGCGTGGCGTGCAGCGCCGGCGGGGCGACGAACACGCCGTCGTGGCGCGGCGGCTGGCGGTTGAACAGCAGGGCGCGCCCGGTACTGTCGCTCACCGCCGCGCCGGCTTCGGCCGCGATCAGACTGCCCGCCGCGACGTCCCACTCCCACGTGCCGCGGACGCTGAGCGCGGCGTCGAACGCGCCGTCGGCGACCAGACACAGCCGCCAGGCCAGCGAGCTGCGCCACACCCGGCGCAGCGGCGGCACCCCACCCGGCCAATGCTCGGCCCGCATCACCGGCCGGCCGCCCAGCACCACGGCACCCTCCGGCGCCGCGCAGCCGCTGTGCGCGATCGCCGCGCCGTTCAGCGTGGCCCCGGCGCCCAGCGCGGCGG
>JBCCMW010000411.1:0-3175 GCA_039026175.1 Pseudomonadota bacterium | reverse complement strand
GCGCTGAAGCACCCCCTGGACGTCACGGGCAACTTGGTAGTGCTCTTCGCCCACAACCTGCGGGTCCATGATCCGGCTGGTGGAGTCGAGCGGGTCAACCGCGGGGTAAATCCCAAGTTCAGAGATCGCTCGCGACAGCACCGTGGTGGCGTCGAGGTGCGCGAACGAGGTCGCGGGTGCTGGGTCGGTCAGGTCGTCCGCGGGCACATAGATCGCCTGCACCGAGGTGATCGAGCCGTTCTTGGTGGAGGTGATCCGCTCCTGCAGCGCACCCATGTCGGTGGAGAGCGTCGGCTGGTAGCCCACGGCCGAGGGGATGCGGCCCAACAGCGCCGACACCTCGGACCCCGCCTGGGTAAAGCGGAAGATGTTGTCCACGAAGAACAGCACGTCCGTGCCCGACTGGTCGCGGAACTGCTCGGCCAGCGTCAGGCCGGACAGGGCCACGCGGGCACGCGCACCCGGCGGCTCGTTCATCTGGCCGTACACCAGGGCCACCTTGCTCTCGGCGAGGTTGTCCTTGTTGATGACGCCCGCGCCCATCATCTCGTAGTAGAGATCGTTGCCCTCGCGCGTGCGCTCGCCGACGCCGGCGAACACCGAGAAGCCCGAGTGCACCTTGGCGACGTTGTTGATCAGCTCCTGGATCAGCACGGTCTTGCCGACGCCGGCGCCGCCGAACAGGCCGATCTTGCCGCCGCGCGAGTAAGGGGCCAGCAGGTCGACGACCTTGATGCCCGTCACCAGGATCTCGGCCTCGGTCGACTGGGCCGAGAAGTCGGGCGCGGTGGCGTGGATCGGTCGGTACTCCTCGGCCTCGATGGGCCCACGCTCGTCGATGGGCTCGCCGATCACGTTCAGGATGCGGCCCAGCGTGGCGTTGCCCACCGGCACCTTGATCGGCTGGCCGGTGTCCTTGACCTCCTGGCCGCGGACCAGCCCCTCGGTGCCGTCCATCGCGACGGTGCGCACCGTGCTCTCGCCCAGGTGCTGCGCGACCTCCAGCACCAGGCGGTTCCCCTGGTTGTCGCACTCCAGCGAGTTCAGGATCGCGGGCAGGTGATCGTCGAACTGCACGTCGACGACGGCGCCGATGACCTGGGTGATCTTGCCGGTTTCAGCCATGCGTTCTCTCCGTCCTTCGGCGCGTCGCACGCCGTGTGTCGTTCGTCGACGCCGTCCTGCGCCAGTGTCCCAGGGCGCCGGTGTCCCAGGGCGCCGGTGTCCCTGGGCGCCGGTGCGCGCCGAGTGTTCTGTGGCGCCAATCCGCGCCGGGAGTGTCGCTGCCCGGGCGGGCGTTACAGCGCCTCGGCGCCCGAGATGATCTCGATCAGTTCCTTGGTGATCGCGGCCTGACGCGAGCGGTTATACTCCAGGTTCAGCCGGTCGATCATGTCGCCCGCGTTGCGCGTCGCGTTGTCCATCGCCGCCATCCGCGCGCCCTGTTCGGACGCCGCGTTTTCCAGCAGCGCCATAAACACCTGGGTGGCCATGTTCTTGGGCAGAAGCTCGGCCAGGATCGTCTCCTCGTCGGGCTCGTAATCGTAGACCACCCCGTCGGGCGGCCCTTCCTCGGGCAGCTGAGGCGGGATCAGCTGCAGCGGCGTCGGCTCCTGGCTGATCACCGACTTGAACTTCGAGTAGATCAGCGTCGCCACGTCGAACTCGCCCGCAAAAAAGCGATCTTGCACCTGTCTGGCGATCCCGGCAGCATTGTCATAGCCGATGCGCTTGACGCCCGAGAGATCGACGTGGCCGACGAACAGCTGGTCGAACAGGCGCTTTAGCTGGTCGCGGCCTTTGCGGCCGACCGTCAGGATCTTGACCGTCTTGCCGTCGGCCTGCAGCTCCTCGACCAACAGCCGGGTGCGGCGCACGATCTGGCTGTTGAACCCGCCGCAAAGCCCGCGCTCGGCGGTGCAGACGATCAACAGGTGCGTGTCCTCGGCCCCTGTGCCGGTCAGCAGGCGGGGCGCTGTCGGGCTGTCCTTGGCCGAGATCGCCAGGTTGCCCAGCATCTTGTTCATCCGCTCGGCATAGGGGCGCGCGGCCTCGGCGGCCTCCTGCGCGCGGCGCAGCTTGGCCGCGGCCACCATCTGCATGGCCTTGGTGATCTTGCGGGTCGATTTGACCGACGAGATCCGGTTTTTCAGGTCCTTGAGGCTCGGCATCGGGCGCTCCCGTCCTGTGCTGCGTCAGGCTGCGGGGCCGGCACGGCGGCCACGCCCCGGTGTCCCGGCTCAGCCGAAGCTCTTCTTCACGCTCTCGATCACCGCCTTGATCTTGTCGGCCAGATCGCCCGCGACCTTGCGGTCGTTGTCGCGGATGTCCTCCAGCAGCGCCTTTTGGTTGGTGCGCAGCTCGTCCAGCATCGCCTTCTCAAAATCGCCGACCTGGCCCACCGGCATGTCGTCCAGATACCCTTGGGTGCCCGCAAAGATCACGCACACCTGCTCGGCGTTGGTCAGGGGCGAGTACTGCGGCTGCTTTAGCAGCTCGGTCAGGCGCGCGCCGCGGTTCAGCAGCTTCTGGGTCGCCGCGTCCAGGTCCGAGGCGAACTGCGAGAAGGCCGCCATTTCGCGGTACTGCGCCAGCTCCAGCTTCACTGCGCCCGCGACCGACTTCATCGCCTTGGTCTGCGCGGCCGAGCCGACGCGGCTGACCGACAGGCCCACGTTCACGGCCGGGCGGATGCCCTGGAAGAACAGATCGGTCTCCAGGAAGATCTGCCCGTCGGTGATCGAGATCACGTTGGTCGGGATGAACGCCGACACGTCGCCGGCCTGGGTCTCGATGATCGGCAGCGCCGTGAGCGAACCCGCGCCGCGCTCCTCCGACATCTTCGCCGCGCGCTCGAGCAGGCGGCTGTGGACGTAGAACACGTCGCCGGGGTAGGCCTCGCGGCCCGGCGGGCGGCGGAGCAGCAGCGAGAGCTGGCGGTAGGCGACGGCCTGCTTGGAGAGGTCATCGTAGATGATGAGCGCGTGCTGGCCGTTGTCGCGGAAGTACTCGCCCATGGTCACACCCGTGTAGGGCGCGAGGAACTGGAGCGGCGCGGACTCGGAGGCGGTCGAGGACACGACGGTCGTGTACTCCATGGCGCCGTGCTGCGTGAGCTTCTCGACGACCTGCGCGACCGTGGACTCCTTCTGGCCCACGGCGACGTAGATGCACT
>JBCCMW010000410.1:0-3180 GCA_039026175.1 Pseudomonadota bacterium | reverse complement strand
GGGTGCTGGCCGACGAGGCCGCGGCCCTGGCCGGGTTTGCCGAGACGCTGGACCAGGCCTTCTGCGACGCGGTCGACATCATTATGCGCGCCACCGGCCGGGTGATCGTGTCGGGCATGGGCAAGTCGGGCCACGTGGCGCGCAAGATCGCGGCGACCATGGCCTCGACGGGCACGCCCGCGCACTTCGTCCACCCGGCCGAGGCCAGCCACGGCGACCTCGGCATGATCACGTCGGCCGACGTTGCGCTGGTGCTGTCCAACTCGGGCGAGACGCGGGAGCTGGCCGACGTGATCGCCCACACCCGGCGCTTTGCGATCCCGCTGATCGGCGTCGCCTCGCGGCCCGGCTCGACGCTACTGCGCGCGGCAGACGTGGCGCTGGCACTGCCCCAGGTGCCCGAGACGGGGCCGGGCTCGGTCGCGCCCACGACCTCGACCACGCTGACGATGGCGCTGGGCGACGCGCTGGCCGTCGCGTTGATGGAGCGCCGCGGCTTCACGCTCGAGCGCTTCCGCCTGTACCATCCCGGTGGCAAGCTGGGGGCGCAGCTGGTGACCGTGGGCGATCTGATGACCACGGGCGAGCGGCTGCCGCTGATCCGCCACGATACCGCGATGGCCGAGGCGCTGCTGGTGATGTCGTCCAAGGGCTATGGTGTCGCCGGGGTCGTGGATGCCGCCGGCCATCTGGTCGGCGTCATCACCGACGGCGACCTGCGGCGAAACCTGGACGGGCTGATGCAGCGTAGGGCCGACGAGGTGGCCACCCCCGGCCCCATGACGATCCGGCCCGACAGGCTGGCGCAGGAGGCGCTGCGGCTGATGAACGAGCGCAAGATCACGTGCCTGTTCGTCACCGACCGGGACGGCCCTGCGCTGCCTCGCGGGCTGGTCCACGTGCACGACTGTCTGCGCGCGGGCATCGACGCCCCGGCCGAAGCGCGCTGAGCCGTGCGCGACGAGCAGCACAGCACCGGGCCGCCCAGCACCGGGCAGCACAGCACCGGGCAGCACAGCACCGGGCCGCCCGGCACCGGGCCGGATCCGGCGGCCGGGCAACGGGCGGAGCCCGCGACGCGCGGCTCGACCGACGTCGAACACCAGACAAGCGTCGACGCCGCGCG
This sequence comes from Pseudomonadota bacterium, assembly GCA_039026175.1. Lineage (GTDB taxonomy): Bacteria > Pseudomonadota > Alphaproteobacteria > Rhodobacterales > Rhodobacteraceae > Thermohalobaculum. The sequence goes on along the minus strand of JBCCMW010000410.1, from coordinate 2,054 downwards.
CTGGCAGGCCAAGCTGCTGCGCCGCCGGCAGCGCCACGCCAGGCGCTACTCGCGCTTTGTGCGCATCGCCAAATGGCTGATGCCGGTGGCCGCGATCGCGGTGCTGGCCAGCATCTTCCTGACCGGGCACGAGCGGGGCGGCGTGGAGGCGCTGCTCAGCGCCGAGGAGGCCGCGCGGCTGGGCGCCGGCCTGCGGCTGGACCGCCCGCGGCTGGCCGGCGTGACCAAGGGCGGCGAGCCCTTCGTGGTGGTGGCCGATGCCGCCCTGCCCGACGGCCCGATGCCCGACGAGATCGCGCTCGAGGCGCCCCAGGGCCGGCTGATGCTGTCCGACGGGCGCACGCTGAGCGCGGTGGCCGAGAGCGGGGTCGCCCGCCGCGGCGCCCAGACGCTGACGCTGGACGGCGGCGTGACCATCTCGACCTCGGACGGCTACCGGTTTGAGACCGACACGCTGACGCTGGATATGGGCGCCAAGGGCGCGGCGACCGACGTGCCCGTGCTGGGCACGCATCCGCGCGGCCGGATCGAGGCCGGTTCCATGCGGATCACCAGCCCCACCGGCGCGCTGGGCGCTGCGACGGTGCTGTTCGAGGGTGGCGTACGCGTCCTGTTCACGCCCCCCCGAAGCGACTAACCTGCGCCGTGGGCTAGTTTAGCTGTCCAAGACGATGCGTAGGTCGTGCCGAACCGCGAGAGGAAGCTTGATGACCCGTCCGATCACACGGTTCGCCGCCGGCCCCGCCGGCCCGTTCCCCGCCGGCCCGCTTGTCGCCGGCCTGCTTCTTGCCGCCCTTGCGCTGTCGCACCCCGTTGCGGCCGAAACGCAGGGGCCCTTCGGCGGCTTCAAGCACGACAACACCGCGCCCATCGAGATCACCTCGAACGCGCTGGAGGTGCAGCAGCAGAACAACCTGGCGATCTTTACCGGCGACGTGATCGCCGGCCAGGGCACCCTGCGCCTGCAGGCCGAGCGGATCGAGGTGTACTATCTCACCGAAGGCGGCTCGGGCGACACGGGCGCGATCCAGCGCCTGCGCGCCGAAGGCGGGGTGCTGCTGTCCAACGGATCCGAGACGGCCAAGGGCGCGTGGGGCGAGTACGACGTGACCGCCGGCACGATGCGGATGGGCGGCAGCGTGGTGCTGACGCAGGGCGCCAACGCGATCTCGGGCGAGAGCCTGACCATTAACCTGACCCAGGGCACCGGGCGGATCGAGGGCGGGCGCGTGCGCTCGATCTTCACGCCGGGCCAAGCGCCGAGCGCCGGCAACTGAGCATGAGCCTGCAGCCCGATCCGCCCCCACACGGCGCACTGGACGGCGCACTGGACGGCGCACTGGATGGCGCGCGCCCGGCGCGGCCCGGCCCCCGCGCGGTGCCCGAGGGGCTGCGCATCCGGGGTCTGGGCAAGGCCTATCGCCGCCGCCCCGTCGTGCGCGACGTCTCGTTCTCGCTGCAGCGGGGCGAGGTCGTGGGCCTGCTGGGTCCCAACGGCGCGGGCAAGACCACGTGCTTTTACATGGTGATCGGTCTGGTCCCCTGCGACACGGGCGAGATCCACGTCGACGGCGTCGATGTCTCGACCCTGCCGATGTACCGCCGGGCTCGGCTCGGTCTGGGCTACCTGCCGCAGGAGGCGTCGATCTTCCGCGGGCTGACGGTCGAGGAGAACATCCTGGCCGTGCTCGAGATCACCATGCGCGACCGGTACATGCGCCGACAGGCGCTGGACGCGCTGCTGGGCGAGTTCTCGATCACCCACCTGCGCCGTGCGCCCGCCTCGGCGCTGTCAGGCGGCGAACGGCGGCGGGTCGAGATCGCGCGCTGCCTGGCGTCGAATCCCCGCTACGTGCTGCTGGACGAGCCCTTTGCCGGCGTCGACCCGATTGCGGTCGGCGACATCCGCGATCTGGTGAGCCATCTCAAGGACCGGGGAATCGGGGTGCTGATCACCGACCACAACGTGCGAGAGACGTTGGAGATCATTGACCGGGCATACATCTTGCATGATGGTCACGTCCTGATGAATGGAACCCCCGATCAGGTCGTGC
>JBCCMW010000409.1:0-3185 GCA_039026175.1 Pseudomonadota bacterium | reverse complement strand
GGGCAGCCGGGCGGGGCGCAGCCGGGCGGGGCGCAGCCGGGGCAGCAGCGGCACCACCGCCAACAGCGCCAGCGCCGAGCGCAGGAACGACAGCATGACCGTATGCACCTGGTCCGCCGCCTCGCGCACCGTCACGGTCATCAGCGTGGCGCCCAGCACCGAGACCATGATCCACAACGCCCCGCGCACGTTCGGCGACAGGGTCGAGACCGTCGCGGCGAGACGCCGGATGCGGTGCCCGGAGACGGTGGCAGGTCGGCTGGTCGCGGTAGGGGGCACAATCATGCTCCGGCCGCCGCCCACGCTTCGGGGCACGGCGCCTTCACACTTGACCCTTTCGCCAAGGCTGGCAAGCGGGGCAGGGTAGGGACATGCGTAGCATGCTTCCCCCCGCAGCCCCCGGCCGCGCGACCCTCACGGGACCGGGCATTGCACGGTCGCGCGCACGGACTCGCGCACGGCCGCTCGCACGGACTCGCGCACGGCTTGGCGCATGGTCGTGCGCCAGGCTGCTGCTGGCAGCGTCCGCGGTCTGGTTAGCCCTCTGGACCCCGGCGCCGGCCCAGGATCTGGGCGATCTGGTCGGCCGCTGCGCCGATCCCGGCACCCAGCCGGCCGAGGCGCTGCGCTTTTGCGACATGGCGCTGGCGTTTGCCGACGATCGGCTGGACGCCACCAACCGCGCGCGCATTGCGTTCAACGCCGGCGTCGCGGCGATGGACATCGGGCGCTTGGAGATCGCGCTCGCGCGGCTCGACACGGCCATCGCCCTGGACGCTGCGCTGGCGCCCGCGCGCGTCAGCCGGGCCTTCGTGCGTGCCCGCCGCGGCGACCCGGACGGGGCGCTGGAGGATTACGGCGCGGCAATCGAGGCCGACCCGGGCTCGGCCGCGCCCTATCTCGGCCGCGGCCGGCTCTTGCTGGACATCGGCCAGCCCGAGGCCGCCATCGCCGACTTCGACGCGGCGCTCGAGCGTGAGGGCGACTGGGCGGCCAGCTACCTGGAACGCGGGCGTGCCCAGTTCGCGCTGCAGCGCTGGGGCGAGGCCGAGCGCGATTTTTCGGCCGTGATCGCGCGCAATCCGCGCAGCGCCACCGCCTGGCTCAGCCGGGCCGAGGCGCGGGCCGCGGCCGGCGGCTCGGGCGCGCGCAACGATTTCGACCGCGCCGTCGCCCTGGCGCCCGAGTGGGCCGCCGCGCGCTACGCCCGCGGGGTTTTCCTGGACGACACCGGCGCGACGGCCCAGGCCGAGGCCGATTTCCTCCGCGCCTACGAGCTGGGCTTTCGGTCGCCGGATCTGGAGGCGAGGGTGCGTTCGCTCTCGGGCGGTTGAGCCTTGGTCCGACCCTCGCGCTGCGCGCGAACCGTCCGTACCGGTCGCGGCAACGCACGGGGGCGGCACAAGGTGTGATCGCCCGGGACTTGCTTCGCCCCCCCGCGATGCGATGTCCTGGCACAGATTTGGTAACGGAGGATACCATGGCTAAGCATCGCGGAGCGGCGCGCCGGATGGCGGCCTGGACGGTCGGTGTCGCGGCGCTGCTGGCGGGCTGCACCACATCGGTCGTGCCGGTGGGCAACGCCGCCGTCGACGACGGCTACACCCGCTCGAGCGCCATCTTCAGCACGGGCACCAGCGTGCACTTCGCCGTCGCCTCGCGCCAGGAAGCCGGCAAGTTGACGCTCTGCGGCGCCTGGAGCGTGCACCACAATACCGCGCGCGCCACGCAGTACATCGACGAGGCGATCGAGAGCGGGCAGGTCCAGATCGACGGCCGCACCGTGATGCGCGATCCGCGCCGGTTCATGCTGCTGCGCGAGAATGCGCCGCTGGACGGCAGCCAGGCCGCGTGCCTGCGCACCGAGACCGCGTGGCAGCCGGTCTTTGCCGAGGCCGAGCCGCGCCTGCGCTTCGTGCGCCAGGTGTTCGACCGCAGCGCCGACGAGATCACCGGTGGCGATAACGGCGTCGTGTTCCGCGAACTGCGCAAGCCGCCGCCGTTCGCCTTTGCCGACTGACCGGCGCCGCAGCCGACGCGGGGCCCGGTCCGGGCCCCAGCGTGCCCCGTTGCGCCCCGTCTCGCCCCGTCTGGCCCCCCCTTCTGGCCCCGTTTGGCGGCGGCGCGCCGGACGGGGTCGCGCTGCCTCGCTGTGGTGCGGATCTGCCGCGCATCCCGGAATGACACAAAATGCCCAGATCGCGCCCGCTTCTCGCCCCGGTTGCAGGTCAGACCGTGAGCGTCGCGGGGGGACTGACTGTCCTGGGGGATCCGCGCTGTCGGCCCGGTGCTGGAGGGGTGGCGCCGGGCCGACATTTCCTTCGCTAAATCAGCGTGCTGCAGATTGCACCGCATGTGGTGCGCGAGCATCTCGGGTGCGCCGGGCAGACGGACGCCGGCGTAAAGACGCGCGCGCCGCCCACGGCCCCGGCCGCATTGTCGCCCCAATTCGCGCAGCACGCGCCCTGGACCTCGCCTCCGCACCCCCCGTGCCCGCGCGTTGACAGCCCGGCCCGGCGGCGCGCCAATGCGCGCATCATCCTTCGCTTCCGTTCGGCATCGACAGGCGCACCCATGGCAGACGGCACGGCTCAGGCGACACGCACCGCGGCGGCGCTGCTGGTCGACGCGTTGGCGCTCCAGGGTGTCGACACGGTGTTCGGCGTGCCGGGCGAGAGCTATCTAGCCGTGTTGGACGCGCTGCACGACACGTCGATCCGCTTCGTGCCCAACCGCCACGAGGCGGGGGCGGCCTATATGGCCGAGGCCTGGGGCAAGCTGACCGGCCGGCCCGGCATCTGCTTCGTGACCCGCGGTCCCGGGGCTACGCACGCCGCCATCGGCGTGCACGCCGCCATGCAGGCTTCTACGCCGATGCTGTTGTTCGTGGGCCAGGTCGCGCGGTCGATGCGCTGGCGCGAGGCGTTCCAGGAGCTGGACTACGCCCAGGTTTTCGGCGGGCTCGCCAAATGGGCGGCCGAGATCGACGATCCCGCGCGGGTGCCCGAGATGGTGGCCCGTGCCTTTGCCACGGCGCTGGGCGGGCGGCCGGGCCCGGTGGTGCTGGCGCTGCCCGAAGACATGCTGGTGCAACAGACCGCGGCCCCGCCGCTCGAGCGCGCCGTGGTGGCCGCCCCGCCGCCCGCGGACCCGGCCGACGCCGCCGCGGCGGCCCGGGCGCTGGT
>JBCCMW010000408.1:0-3214 GCA_039026175.1 Pseudomonadota bacterium | reverse complement strand
CGCCGACCTCGTCTGGGCCGAGGGGCAGCGCGTGCGTCCCGAAAAGCTCGCGCTCGTCGATTGCGACCGGCTCGGACGGACCGACGACGACGCCGCGATCCTCGGCCGCGCGGCCTCGGCGCTGCGCCGCGCGCTGACTGCCCCAGCGCCGCTCGACACCGCCGATGCCGTGGCCGCGGCGCTCGGCTGCCGCTCGGTCGGCCCCGACGGCGTCTCGGCGGCGGAGGACGCGTGGCGTACCATGCTGCCGCCGCTCGCCGCCGAGCGGGCCGAGGGGTGGTTGGCGGCACTGGCGCCGCTCGACGCACATCCGCTGACGCGCGCCGGCTTCGGCTTCCGGGTCTGGCTGCGGGGCGATCCGGAACGGTTTCTCGAGCCGGCGGCGTTGGCCGGTTCTCTCGTCCTGGCGCGCCAGCGGCCCGATATCGAGGCCGGGCTCACGTTTCTGCCGATCGCGCTCGGGCGGCCGCCGACGGCGCTCAGGTACGGCGGGCCCGCGGCGCTCTGCCTCGACGCCTGGCTTGCGGCGGTCACAGGGGCCGCGACCACCGCCCGCCAGCGCCTCGCCCAGCTCGACGACTGGAGGTCGAAGGCCGCCCACGCCACGACGGCCATGCGGGGCAGGGGGGCGCCGGCGCTCGCCGATTTGTTGCTCACCCGCCCCGTCGTCTCCGCCCCGGTGGCCGCCCGCGCCCTCGGCCTGACCGCCGCCCGCAGCCGCGAGCTCCTCGCCGCCTTCGAGCGCCTCGGGCTGGTGCGCGAGCTGACGGGCCAGGGCCGTTTCCGCTACTGGCAGCCCGCGCTGCGACGGGATCACAGCCGATGATATTGTTCTTCACGAAGGAGGCCGCCACCCAATGACGTTCGCGAAACCACACCGCATGACCGCCGACGAGTTCCTGGTCTGGGCGATGGATCAGCCGGGGCGGCACGAGCTGGCGGACGGCGAGGTGGTCGCCATGGCGCCGGAGCGCGTGGCGCATGCCGAAGCCAAGGCAGCGATCTGGCTCGCGATGCGCAATGCGATCCGATCGGCGGGTCTGCGCTGCCAGGCCCTGCCCGACGGCGTGTCGTTGAGGGTCGATGAGGCGACGGTGTTCGAGCCCGACGCGAGCCTGCGGTGCGGCGACCCGCTGCCGAAGGACGCGATCGAGTTCAGCGACCCGGTGGTCGTCGTCGAGGTGTTGTCGCAGTCGACCCGCGCCTATGACCTCGGCGGCAAGCTCGAGGCCTACTTCCGGCTCGCGTCCGTGCGCCACTACCTGATCGTCAAGACGGACACGCGAACGATCATCCATCACGCTCGCGCCGAGGACGGCAGCATCTCGACCCGGATCGTCAGCGAGGGCAGCCTGACCCTGGACCCGCCAGGGATCGCTTTCCCGACCGCCGAGGTGTTCCCGGGCGACTGATCTCGCCGGCGCGCGACATCGCGGTACCGCACCGTGGGCCACAAGCCCATCGGGATCAGGCTGACGTGCCTGCCGCGCGCGATCGGCACGCCTCCGGTCGCGCTCCGGCACAGCGGGCCTGCTGCGGACTGCCTTGCCGCCGCCGAGCGTTTCGGGTTCGTACGCAAACGTGCCGAGCCGGGGCGGTTGCGCGACGGACAGCCAGTGCTGTGGTGGGTCTGGTGGCTGCGGCCTCGCGGGAGCCCGGCAGTCGTTAGAGCGGAGCGCGACAGCGAGTGATCGCTGAGCTACACTCTCCCGGGCATGGAGGAGCGGACACCCTCGCAATGAACCAAATCGAACCCGTCATCCGGGAGCCTGCCACCTATGAGGACGTGCTCGACGCGCCCGCAACCATGGTTGCCGAGCTTGTCGCGGGCCGTCTGCACCTGCAGCCGAGGCCCGCGTCAAAGCACGGGTTGGCGACGTCGGTGCTCGGCATGGAAATCGGGAACCCCTTCCAGCGCGGGCGTGGCGGGCCGGGCGGCTGGTGGATCATCGACGAGCCGGAACTGCATTGCGGCGACGACGTCGTCGTGCCGGACATCGCCGGGTGGCGTCGCGAGCGCATGCCCGACTACCCCGACGTTGCGTTTTTCGAGCTCGCGCCCGACTGGGTCTGCGAAGTGCTCTCGCCGAGCACCCGCCAGTTCGACCTCGTGGAGAAGCGCTCGGTGTATGCCCGCGAGGGTGTGCCCGACCTCTGGTTCGTGGATCCGCTCGCGAAGAGCCTTGAGGCCTTCACGCTGAAAGATGGCGCCTGGGTCCTCGTCGCCGCACTCCGCGACGACCAGCCCGTCGAGCTCGCGCCCTTCGACGCGGTGTCTTTCCCGCTTTCGGCGCTCTGGCCCGATTGAGACGCCTCGAGAGTTGGCTGGCTGACGGGACGCCAAGGGTCGAGACCCTAGCAGGGCGGCTGCATCGGATAGATTGCGGTACTGAACGCGAGTGTCGCAGGAGAGGACGGCGTTGACTCCGCCCCGGGATCTGACGATACATTGTGGCATGGTGCGCGTGCAGCGACCGGACGCTGCGGCCGTCTGGATTTGAGGAAGACGGAGTTTTGGATTGGCTCTTGATGAACCTTCTCGATGTTCAGAATAGGTGAGATTCTCCCAGCGAAGTTGTCACTCCGTCGCTCCGATGGCGACCCTGCTGGCTGCGCTTGGAGCGTCTTTTCAGGGGCAGGAATGACCGGCCGTGCGGGTTTTCGCAGTCGCGGTCGCGTTTGGCGGCGCGAATGATCTCGCTTCCGAGGATGCGCAGGTGGCGTTCGGCGCCGCGGGTTTGCCTGGCCGCATCGCGCACGATCCGCCTCGCGCACTCGTGCGCATCGCCGAGCGAACGGAGTGTCGAGGAATGAGCGACCGCTTCGGCCCAATCAGTGCCATCAACTTCTCCTCAGCGCCGGGGTCCCTTCCGCAATTGGACTGCCCCCACCGAGTGGTCCGCTTGAAGTGTTAGTGCATGACTGGCCTCTGGTCGACGGGGATGATGGCCTCTGGCGCGGGCGGACGGTATCCGAGGGCGCTGTGGGGCCGGACGGTGTTGTAGTGGCGGCGCCACTGCTCGATCAGGATCTGCGCTTCACGGAGCGAGAAGAAGATCTCGCTGTTCAGGAGCTGGACACCCGCAAGAACCCTGCATTGAGGGGGCCTCTGCGTGCGGGGGCGAGTTAGTCGACACGATGCGGGTTGGATCGGGCGCCTCTGGCGGCAATTTTGCTGATTTCTGACGGACTCATCCCATCGCGCGCCGGCGTT
>JBCCMW010000407.1:0-3269 GCA_039026175.1 Pseudomonadota bacterium | reverse complement strand
GCGCCCCGCCCACGCGCGCCCCGCCCACGCGCGCCCCGCCCACGCGCGCCCTGCCCACGCGCGCCCTGCCCATACGACCGGTCACCCACCTCCACCCATGGCGCTCGCATAGCGGCAGGCAGCAGCCCGGAGTCGAGGCTGGATGGGTGGAGGATGGAGGGCGGAGGTTGGGGGGCGGAGGTTGGGGGGCGGGGCCGCCGCGCGGAAATGGGGCCCGCGCCAGCGGGCACCATGCCGTGCAACCCGGGCGCCGTGTTCGACAGGGCGCCGTCTTCGACGGGGCGCTGTGCTCGACGGGGCGCTGTGCTCGACGGGGCGCTGTGCTCGGTGGGGCGCTGTGCTCGGCGGGCAGCGTGCTCGATCGTATCTGGGCTCGGCGGGGCGCGCCGGCTCAGACGCTGTCGCCGTAGGCATCCAGCGCGCGGCGGAACATCGCGGGGTCGACGTTGCCGCCCGAGGCGACGGCGATCACCACCTCGGCGTCCGCCGCCTCGGGTGCGAACAGCGCGGCCGCAAGGCCCACCGCACCGCCGGGCTCCAGCACCAGCTTCAGCCGCAGGAAGGCCGCCGCCATCGCCCGCATCGCCAACGCGTCGCTGACCGCCACCGCCCCCGGCGTGCGCGGCGCGACGATGGGCCAGGTCAGCTGCCCCGGCGTCGGCGTCAGGATCGCATCGCAGATCGAGGCCGGCCCGTCCGGCGGGTTCGCCACCCGGCTGCCCGCGGCCAGCGAGCGGCTCCAATCGTCGTGCGTCGCAGGCTCGACCGGGCGCACTGCCAGGCCCGGCGCCTCGCCCTCCAGCGCCAGCGCGATGCCCGCCGTCAGCCCGCCGCCGCCGCAGCACACCATCACCGTCGCCTGCTCGACACCGACCGCGCGCGCCTGGGCGGCGATCTCAAGCCCGGTGGTGCCCTGGCCGGCGATCACCATGGGCTCGTCATAGGGGCGCACCACCGTCAGCCCACGCTCATGGGCGATGGCCTGGCCGATCCGCTCGCGCGCCTCGCCGCCGGGCCGGTCGTACAGCACCACCTCGGCGCCATAGGCGCGGGTGTTGTCGACTTTGAGCTGCGGCGCATCGTTCGGCATCACGATGACGGCCGGCACGCCCAGCCGCTCAGCCGCGTGGGCCACGCCCTGCGCGTGATTGCCCGAGGAATAGGCCAGCACGCCGCGCGCCCGCACGGCCTCGGGCAGCGCCGTCAGCGCCGACCAGGCGCCGCGGACCTTGAAGCTTCCAGTGCGCTGCAGACACTCGGCCTTGACCAGCACCCGCCGCCCCGCCAGCCGGTTCAGGAGCGGCGCCTCCAGCAGCGGCGTGACCACCGCATGGCCCGCCAGCCGCCCGGCCGCGTCGTGGATGTCCTGGGTCGAGACAACGATCTCGCCCGGCTGACCCAGCCCTTTCATGGCGTCATCCCCCGCAGCCAATGTTCGATCACCGCCAGCGCCGGCGGCTCGTCCAGGATGGGCACATGGCCGCGGTTGTCCAACGTCACGTGCACCATGTCGGGCCGGCGGCGCACCATTTCCGCCAAGGTCGCGCCCGACAGGATGTTGGAGCGTCCGCCGCGCACCGCCGCCAGCGGCACGTCGGCCAGCGCGTCGAACAGCGGCCAGAGGTCGGGCTGCGGCGCGGCAAAGGCCGCCCGCACCGGCTCGGCCAGGCGCGCGTCGTAGCTCAGGATCGGCCGCCCCGCGGGATCGAGATGCAGCAGCCGACCGGCCAGCGCCAGCCATTCCGGCTCGGTGAAGTCGGGGTAGGTATCGACCAGCATCGCGGCCATGCCCGCCGCCGCCTCGGCCAGCGTCGCCGAGTGCGGCGGCCGGCCGATGTAGCCCATGATCCCCTCCAGCCCCGCGCGCTCGACCACGGGGCCGATATCGTTGAGCGCGACGCCGGCCAGCCGGTCGCGCGCCGTCGCGGCCAGCACCATGGCCAGCAGTCCCCCGCGCGAGGTGCCGATCACCGCCGCCCGGGCGATGCCCAGATGGTCGAGCAACGCGACCGCGTCGCGCGCCTCGACGGCCACCTGGTACTCGGCCATCGGGTTGTCGGCGTGGGCGCTGCGCCCGCGGCCGCGGCTGTCCAGCCGGATCACGCGGTACCGGTCGGTCAGCAGCGCCGCCAGAGGGGCAAAGTCGCGCGCATCCCGGGTCAGTCCCGCCAGGCACAGCACCGGTGGGCCCGCGGGCTGGGCGGGACCGTCGTCATCGTAGACAAGGCGGCGTCCGTCGGCCGCCGCGAACGCGCCTTCGCTCACGGATCTTCCCCTCGCTTGTCCTGCGCCGCACCGTGTTGCGCGCGCTAGAGATCTTCGACCGTCTTCGGCAGCCGGGTCAGATTCTCGGCCATGAACTCGGGGCGCCAGGGCAGCCGGTCGACCGGCTCCTCCTTGCGGTTCACCCACAGCGTCCGAAAACCGTAGCCGGTGGCGGCACAGGCGTCCCAGCCGTTGGACGACACGAACAGCACCTCTCGCCGGGGCACCCGGAAGGTCTGCTCGACCAGGTCGTAGACGGCGCGCGCGGGCTTGAAGACGCCCACCTGCTCGGCCGACAGCACCGCGTCCAGCAGCTCGTGGAGCTGCGCGCTCTCGACCGCGGCCTCCAGCATGTCGGGTGCGCCGTTCGACAGGATCGCGGTCTTCATGCCCATCAGCCGCAGCGCCGTCAGCACGCGGTTGACCTCGTCGAAGGGTTTCAGCTCCCAGTACAGCGCCAACAGACGGGCGCGGAGCGCGTCGTCGCCGTCCAGTCCATGCAGCTCCAGCGCGTAGTCCAGCGCCTGGCTGGTGACCGTCCAGAAATCGGTGTGGCAGCCGTAGGCCGCGCGCAGCCACGAATAGCCGAGCTGCTTCTGGCGCCAGGTCTCGGCCAGTGCCGGGCCGATCTCGGCCAACACCGGAAACTCGTCTTCGCTGGAGGCCTGGCGCGCCGCGGCGGAGACGTCGAACAGGGTGCCGTAGGCATCAAACACGCAGATGGTGATGGGCATCGGGACCTCGGTGCTGCTGGCGCGGGCGGCGCCTCGGGTGGGCATGCGGGCCACCGCACCGTTGGCGTGCCGGCAACGGCGCGGCGACCGGCGGGCGCCCGCAGGGACGCGGGAACGGGCTCGGCGTCAGGCTCGGGCTCCTGCGCGGGCTGGGTATGGCGCTGGCGCTCGGTATGGCGCCGGGGCTCGGGCTGGCGCTGGGGCTTGGGCTGGCGTTGGCGTTGGCGCTGGGGCTGGGGCTGGGGCTGGGGCTGGGGCTGGGGCATGGCG
>JBCCMW010000406.1:0-3278 GCA_039026175.1 Pseudomonadota bacterium | reverse complement strand
GACCCATCGGGTGTGCCGCCCGGGCCTCGGCGCCGCCTGCCTGCCGGCGCCGCGCGCGCGGGTCGAACGCGACGGGTGCCGCTGCGGCGCCAGATCCGGGTGCGCTGGCGGTCTCGCCCGCCGCCGCGCCCTGCACGCCCGCCCTGCCGGCACCGACGGGGCCAGTCTCGACGCTGCCGGCAGCGACGGGGCCAGCACCGACGGGGCCAGTCACGACGCTGCCGGCAGCGACGGGGCCAGTATCCACGGGGCCAGTCTCGACGCTGCCGGCAGCGACGGGGCTAGGATCCACGGGGCCGGCATCCAAGGTGGCGGCCGCGCCGGACAGCGGCAGGCACTGCTGGGCCGAGGCCCCTTCGCTTGGCATATCGCGCAGCCGCTCGGCCCGGTTGACGAAGCTCTGCACCTCGAGCGCGGTCAACAGGTCGGACAGGTGCCGCAGGTCGCGCACCTGCACGTCCAGCGTGATGCGATAGACCTCGGCCGACCGCTCGACTACGGCGAAGTTGTCGATGTTGGCGTTCTGCTCGCCCAGCAGCATGCACACCCGGCCGAGCGCACCGGGCTGGTTGGCGAGCGACAAAGCGAGCCGTGCGAGGTTTTCCGGCCGGCGCGAGGCGTCGGGCGCCCAGCGCAGGTCGTGCCAGCGGTCGAGCGCGTCCTCATAGGCCGCCAGCACCCCGCAGGACGCCGCGTGCACCGTCACGTCGCCGCGCCGCGCCAGGCCGATGATGCGCTCGCCCGGCAGCGGCCAGCAGTGGGTGCAGAAACTGACCGACTTGCCCGGTGGGATGCCCAGCACCCGCAGCCCCGGGTTTGCCGCAGGCTCGGGATCCGGGGCCACGGTCTCGGGCGGAACGGGATAGACGGCTTCCACCACGGCGCGGCCCGTCAGCGTGCCGCGGGCGATGGCGATGAACATCGCCTCGGCCGAGGAGTGCGAGAGCTTCTCGGCCGCCGCAGCAAAGGACTTGTCGCTGCCCTCGCGCCCGGCCCGGGCAAAGGAGGCCGCCACCAGGTCGCGGCCCAGCGCCACCTCGGCCTCGCGTCGCTGTTCGCGCAGGCGCCGGCGGATGGCGTGCTTGGCCCGGCCGGTGACGACGATGTCCTCCCAGTGCGCGCTGGGGGTCTGGCCGTCTGCGGTGATGATCTCGACCTGCTGGCCGTTGCGCAGCCGCGTCCACAGCGCCGCGCGCTGGCCGTCGATGGTGGCGCCGGCCGTCCGGTCGCCCACGCTGGTGTGGATCGCATAGGCGAAATCCAGCGCCGTCGCCCCGCGCGGCAGGCCGATCACCGCGCCCTTGGGCGTGAAGCAGAAGACCTGGTCGTTGTACATGTCGAGCTTGACGTGCTCGAGAAACTCGCGCGGCTCGGCCCCCTTCTCGAGCCGGGCGACCAGGTCGCGCAGCCAGGCGAAGGGTTCGACGGCGTAGGGGTTCTCGACCCGCGTGCCGTCGCGATAGGCCCAGTGGGCGGCGACCCCGGTCTCGGCGACCGAGTGCATCTGCTGGGTGCGGATCTGCGCCTCGACCCGCGTTGCGGCCGGGCCCGACACGGTGGTGTGGAGCGAGCGATAGCCGTTCGCCTTGGGGCTGGAGATATAGTCCTTGAACCGCCCCGGTACGGCGCGCCACTTGCAGTGCAGGGCGCCCAGCGCGCGATAACAGTCCGCCTCGGCGCCGCAGATCACGCGAAACGCGAAGATGTCCGAGAGCTGGGAGAACGCGGCGTTCTTCTCCTCCATCTTGCGCCAGATGCTGTAGGGGCGCTTCTCGCGACCCACGACCTCGGCCTCGATGCCCTCGGCCTGCATCAGCGCGGCAATCTCGGCGGCGATGGTCGGCAGCACGTCGCCCGCGGCCGCGCGCATCGTCTCGGTCCGGCGCAGCAGCGAAGCGCGCGCCTCGGGGTGCAGCTCGGCAAAGGCCAGGTCCTCCAGCTCGTCGCGGATCGACTGCATGCCCATGCGACCGGCCAGCGGGGCGTAGATCTCCATCGTCTCCTCGGCGATCCGGCGGCGCTTGTCGGGGCGGAGCGAGGCGAGCGTGCGCATGTTGTGCAGCCGGTCGGCCAGCTTGACCAGGATCACCCGGACATCGCGCGCCATGGCGATCAGCAGCTTGCGGAAATTCTCGGCCTGCGCGGCCTCGCGCGAGGCGGTTTCCAGCTTGGTGAGCTTGGTGACGCCCTCGACCAGCTCGGCGATCTCGGCGCCGAACAGGCGGGTCAGTTCCTCGCCGGTGGCGGGCGTGTCCTCGATCGTGTCGTGCAGCAGGGCGGTGACGATGGTCGCATCGTCCAGCCGCAGGTTGGTGAGGATCGCCGCGACTTCCAGCGGGTGGCCGAAATAGGGCTCGCCCGAGGCCCGGCGCTGGTCGGCGTGCGCGCGGGCGCCGAACACATAGGCGCGGTTGATCAGCGCCTCGTCGGTGTTGGGGTTGTATTCGCGAATGCGCTCGACGAGCTCGAACTGGCGGATCACGCGTGCCGGACCTCCCACATCATTGTGCGAAAGTCCCATCTGGCCGACAAGACGTCAACGCCGGCTCGTGTGACGGTTGTGCAACGGCGATCTCGCCTGCGGCGGCGTTGCCGGCGCCTCTGCGGCGCCGGCGGACGATCAGGTGCGGTCCTGCTCGGCCATCAGCGCGCGCAGCAGCTTTTCCTCGTCCAGGTCATCGAGGCCCATCTCGGGCTGGGGCGGCGGCGCCATGCGCGGCACCTCGGCCGGAGGATGGCCGCCGCCCATCAGCAGCGCCATGTTGTCTTCCTCGGGCTCGTCCACCTCGATATGGCGCTGATAGCTCTCGATCGCCTCTTCGGTAAGCTCGTCCGGGACGACGCGCCGGTCGGCGATTTCTCGCAGGGCCACGACCGGGTTTTTGTCGTTCTCGCGCTCGACCAGGATTTCTGCACCCGAGGAGATCGACCGCGCCCGGTGGGCCGCCAGCATGACCAGATCGAACCGGTTCTCGACCTTGTCGACGCAATCCTCGACCGTCACACGTGCCATCGTCGCTCTCCATACCCCTCGCCGCGTCGGTGTTGCGGCACAGCGAGAGAGATGCCCCTCCCACGCGGGGATGGCAAGGGGACCGGGTATGGCGGAGGGTCGGTCGCCCGCAGTCGGTCGCCCGCAGTCGGTCGCCCGCTGTCAGCCGCGCGGTCAGCGACGCTCGATCAGCCGCGCGGCTGACAGCGGGCGACCGACTGCGGGCGACCGACTGCGGGCGACCGACCCTCCGCCATACCCGGTCCCCTTGCCATCCCCGCGTGGG
>JBCCMW010000405.1:0-3288 GCA_039026175.1 Pseudomonadota bacterium | reverse complement strand
GATCCCGAGATGATCAAGGAAGTGCTCGACACGATGGTCTCTCTGGCCGAGGAAGGCATGACAATGCTCTGCGTGACCCATGAGATGGGCTTTGCCCGCCAGGTCGCGAACCGCGTGATCTTCATGGACCAGGGTCAGATCGTCGAGCAGAACGAGCCGGAGGAGTTCTTCCTGAACCCCAAATCCGACCGGACCAAGCTGTTCCTCAGCCAGATCCTCGGGCACTGAGCCTGGCGCGGCGGCCACCCGCCGCGCGGTCTACAGGAACAGGGGTTCCCGCGGCAGCTATGCCGTGGGCGCCAGGTCATGGGGTGTCAGGAACGCCTCGACCGTGCCCGTCCCCGGCACCAGGTCAGCCCAGGCGCTGACTTCGAAGCGGAGTGACGTTAGGGCGCCGGTGGGATAGTCGCTCCACCGCGCATGCGCCGGCGCCGTACGGGCGAGGCTATGGGCCAGATCGGCCAGGCCGGGATTGTGGCCAATCACCAGCAGCGAAGGCGTCGGACAGGCCCGTACGACATCGAGCACCGCGCCGCTGTCCGCCTCGTAGAGGTCGTCGCGAAAGGCGACCTCGCCGGGCAGTTTGAGCCCATCCCAGGTTTCCCGCGTGCGCCGGGCCGAGGAGCAATAAACGAGCTCGGGCAGGGTGCCGTTGCTGTGCAGCCACCGGCCCAGGGCCTTGGCGCTGCGCTGGCCACGCTTGTTCAGCGGTCGGTCGAAGTCGGGGAGCTCGGGGTTCGCCCAGCTTGACTTGGCATGGCGGAGCAGCAGCAGGTGTCTCATCACGCCTCCAAAAACGCGCGCATGTGAAAGGCCGATTGCGCGGCCATCCGGGGATAGGTCGCGCTGACCGGGCAGGCCCGCCGGGCGCGGCAGCCTGCGTTGCGGCAGTCGGCGCCGGACGCGCTCGCAACCCAGGCGCGGCAGCGATCGACGGCATAGCCGTCGGGCGTGAACGCATCGACGGGACAGGTGGTGCGACAGGGCTTGTCTGGGCAGCCGTCGCAGGGTTGCGGCAGCGGGGGTGGCAGCGCGATTTCCTCACGCAGGGCCAGCGCCCCGCGGATGGAGACGAGCAGGCCCGCCTCGGCATGGACCAGCATGCCAATCGGCGAGGTCCAAAACCGGCCGGTCCGCTGGGCCCAGCCGAGAAAAGGGAGCCAGGGTGGCCCCTTGAACGGGAAGAGCGCCTTGGCCCCCAGGTCGCAGGCGAGCCGGCCGACGGTACGGCGCGACCACCGGTCGAGCGGGTTCGGGCGCCCGTCGTCGAATTCGGGCGCTGCGGTCACATGGTCCCAAAAGCCTGGCTCCCCTGGACCGAGGAGGAGCAGGGTGCGACAGGCTGCCGGCAAGCCAGGGTCGCCGGGCGCCGGATGCAAGCCCCCGAGGATCGCAAGATGGGCGGCCCGGCTGCGTTCCGAGACCATGGCGAGGGTAAGGGGCGAGGTTCGAGCCATGGGGCAGCCTATCGCGGAATGGGACGGGCATGAAGCACCGCGCACGACCGCAACCGCTGGCGCCGCCGGCCCTGTAGCGTGTGGTCGGCAGACATGGGCTGTGGCACGTCGCGTAGGCAGGGTGACATACCGCCTGTCACAGCGTTTCGCGGATGAGCGTGCCGGCACCGTGTTCGGTGAACAGCTCCAACAAGACGGCGTTGGGCGCGCGGCCGTCCAGGATGACCACGGCGCGCACCCCGCCGCGGATCGCCGCGAGCGCTGTTTCGGTTTTGGGGATCATCCCGCCGGCAATCACGCCGCTTTCGGTCAAGGCGCGGACCTTGGCGGCGGTGAGCGCCGTAAGCACCTGGCCGGCCTCATCTTTGACGCCCTCGACATCTGTGAGCAGCAGCAGACGGTCGGCCTTGAGGGCCGCAGCGAGGGCGCCCGCGGCTGTATCACCGTTGACGTTAAAGGTTTCGCCCTTCCGGCCCGTGCCGATCGGGGCGATGACGGGGATCATGCCGCCGCCGTGCAGCTGGCGGATCACCTCGGCATCGATCTCCACCGGCTCGCCGACGAAGCCCAGGGCCGGATCCGCAGGCTCGCAGGTCATCAGACGGCTGTCCTTGCCGGACAGGCCGATGGCGCGGCCGCCCTCTTGGCTGATCGCTTGCACGATGCGGCGATTGACCTGGCCCGACAGCACCATCTCCACCACCTCGACCGAGGCGGCATCGGTCACGCGTTTACCGCGGACGAACGTGCTCGGCAGGTCGAGGCGCGCGAGCAGGTCGGTGATCATCGGCCCCCCGCCATGGACCACGACAGGCCGTACGCCCACCTGCTGCATCAGCACGATGTCGCGGGCGAAACTGGCCATCGCTGCGGCATCCCCCATGGCATGGCCGCCGAACTTGATCACGACCACGGCGCCGGCATAGCGCTGCAGGAAGGGGAGCGCTTCGGAAAGGGTCCGGGCGGTGGTGGTCCAGTCGGGGGTCATTGCGGCAGTCTGCTTTCTGATCGGGCGGCGCTTCCTTTAGCGCTGGAGACTGGGTGCTGCCAAGGGGCCGATTGCGCTCGCACGGCATGGCTCGTAGGGTCTGCGCGAAAGGCTCGCCGATGCCCAGTGACTCGCCGCAGCGTACGCTACTGTTAACCGGTGCCAGCCGCGGTATCGGCCATGCGACCGTGAAGCGATTTTCGGCTGAGGGGTGGCGCGTTTTGACCTGCTCGCGACAGCCCTTTGATTCGCGCTGTCCCTGGCCCGGGGGCGCGGAGAACCACATCCAAGTCGATCTCTCCGACCCGCATAACACGATCGAAGCGATCGACGCGATCAAAGGGATGATCGGCGGCCGGTTGGATGCCCTGGTCAACAATGCTGGGATCTCGCCCAAGGCGGAGGGCGGCGGCCGGTTGAACAGCCTCGACACCGATTTGCGCACCTGGGGGCAAGTGTTCCATGTGAATTTCTTTGCCCCGATCGTGTTGGCGCGGGGTCTGGTGGATGAGCTTTGGGCCACGCGCGGGGCGGTGGTTAATGTGACGTCCATTGCTGGGAGCCGTGTGCACCCGTTTGCGGGGGCGGCCTATGCCACCTCCAAGGCGGCGCTCGCGGCGTTAACCCGGGAGATGGCGCATGATTTTGGGCCGCTTGGCGTGCGCGTGAACTCGATTGCGCCGGGTGAGATCGAAACGTCGATCCTGAGCCCTGGGACCGAGAAGATCGTCGATACTTTGCCCTTGCGGCGGTTGGGGCAGACCGGGGAAGTGGCGGACGTGATCTACTTCCTCTGCACGTCGCAGTCGTCTTATGTGACGGGGACCGAGATTGAGGTGAACG
>JBCCMW010000404.1:0-3301 GCA_039026175.1 Pseudomonadota bacterium | reverse complement strand
CGAGCGGTCGGCGCGCGGGTCCTCGTCCCGGAAACAGGGGGCGATCTGGAAGTATCTGTCGAACCCCGCGACCATGATCAGCTGCTTGAACTGCTGCGGCGCCTGGGGCAGCGCGTAGAACGTGCCCCTGTGCAGGCGGCTCGGTACCAGGAAGTCGCGCGCGCCCTCGGGGCTGGAGGCGGTGAGGATCGGGGTCTGGAACTCGGCGAACCCAGCCTCGACCATGCGCCGGCGCACCGCGCTCATCACCTGGCTGCGGAGCATCATGTTGGCGTGCAGCTTCTCGCGCCGCAGGTCCAGGAAGCGGTACTTGAGGCGCGTCTCCTCGGGGTAGTCGAGCTCGCCGAAGACCGGGACGGGCAGCTCGTCCGCCGCGGACAGGACGTCGAGCGCGCGGATATAGACCTCGATGTCGCCGGTCTCGAGCTTGGGGTTCTTCAGCGCCTCGTCGCGCTGCTTCACCCGGCCGTCGATGCGGATCACCCATTCAGCGCGCACCGCCTCGGCCCCGGCGAAGGCCGGGCTGTCGGGGTCGCAGATCACCTGGGTGATGCCGTAGTGGTCGCGCAGATCGATGAAGATCACGCCGCCGTGGTCGCGCACCCGGTGCACCCAGCCAGAGAGGCGGACCTCGGCGCCCTCGTCCGCGGCGCGGAGCTGGGCACAGGTGTGCGAGCGGTAGGCGTGCATCGTCGTCCCCGGGGTTGCGTCGGCGGCGAGGGTGCCTCGCCCGGGGCGCGGGCGATGTCAACCGACCGCGGCGCGCGGCCGGCGGTGCGTGGCACGCCCCCTGACGCGGGGCGGCGGGCCGGCGTTGCGGATACCGGGTGTTGGCGCCCTGTGGCGCGGCCGATGTTGGATCGGGTGGACACAGGCCGCAGGGTACCGGCGGCGATGACGCCTGTGGGTGGCGAGGGTCATCGCGGTCGACCCGGTCGATGACCCGATCACGGCCGAAGTGCCGCGAGGGTGCGCCCAACGCGCCGTCCGGACACGCCTCGGCCCGGCGTTACGACGGGATGGCGCCATGGTAGAAATAGCGACCGAGGCCGATGGTGAAGAGGCTCCAGCCGCCGATGGCGTGCAGGGCCCAGGCCAGCGCGAACGAGCCCGTCCGCGCATAGGCCCAGGCGATCACAGCCCCCGCAAAGGCGCTGAGCCCGATGGCGACGGGGTTCTGATAGAACAGATGGCCCACCCCGAACACCGCCGCGTTGGCCGCGATCAGCGCGTTGGTGCCCGGGAACAGCACGCCATAGCGGCGGAAGAACAGGGTGCGGAAGATCAATTCCTGCGGCAGCGCCGAGACCAGCGGATAGAACGTCATCACCAAAAGCCACCGCTCGGGCGCATAACGGGGGAAGGCCAGGAACCACTCGGGCCGCAGCCAGAGCGTGAGCACGGTGGCCGCGGCGACGCTGACGGCGGTGAACAGCACCAGGATCCGCCAGTGGCGCAGCAGCCCGCCCTCGCGCAGCTCACGCCACGCAAAGCCCGGCGTCGCGGCCAGCAGCACCACCGCGACGACCGCCAGCACGGCGAGCACCGGGAACAGCGGGAACATCCCCACCGTCGCCAGCATCAGCGCCGGGACACCGCCGAACAGCAGCAGGCATTCGGTCCAGAGCCGGGCCCGGGACGGCGTCTTGGCGGAGGCGCTAGGCTGGTCGCCGGCAGTGTCTGTCATGGCGCGGTCTCGTCTGTTCGTGGGTGCCGAGCTGGGCAGCGGTGTCCGACCGGTGTGCGGCGGTCGCGTAGCCGGCGCGGGCGTTCTGCGTCGCAATCTCGGCGCTTGTCC
The DNA here is from genome assembly GCA_039026175.1 of Pseudomonadota bacterium. Lineage (GTDB taxonomy): Bacteria > Pseudomonadota > Alphaproteobacteria > Rhodobacterales > Rhodobacteraceae > Thermohalobaculum. Next base: position 1,503 of record JBCCMW010000404.1, on the reverse strand, counting down.
GCCGCGCTGGTCGGTACCGGTCGGTGGCGTGGCGGCGAACCTGGCGCCCGGGCGCAAAGAGAAAACCCCGGTCGCAGGGGCGCGACCGGGGTGAGCCGGTGTTGGGGGCACCGGCCGCAGGCCACGTCGGGCACGGTGGGGGAACGCCCGGGTCGCGGCACAAGCTATCTAGTTGCACCGACTGTTGCCGAAATGCTGTGACATGTCAAAAACCATAAGATGGTTTCTGATTAGTACCGAGCGATTGCCCTTTTAACGGGTGTACAGACGCACGCCTTGCACGCGGCGCTTGTTTACATCGCTGTCGCGCAGCCCGAAACGGGCCCCACCGACGCCGGTGAAGGCGCTGTCGGTGCTCACGGTAAAACCGCTGCCGAAGAAGCCGTTGCCGCGCGGACTGAGCAGACTGGGCCGGTCGTTGGGCTCGTTGACCTCGGCCAGGGCGGCGGCCAGGGCGGCGCGATCGGGGTCCTCAGCCTCCTGCGCCAGCGCGGGCGCGGCGACCACGGAGGCCGTCGCCAGGGCGGCGACGAGGGTGATGGTCAGGCGGGGGAGCGGGCGCATCGCAATCTCCATCAACGCTGTGTTCGAATCACATAATGCGGCCGCGGTGCGGCGGGAGAGCGGCAGCGTTGCCGGTCACGTAAGGGTGTTTTTCCGTGCACGACCTTAAGATCGCCTTGATCGCCCGGCGCTCGCCCCGCCGTCGGCGCAGCATCGCCGGGGGAGACCCGCCGCGGCGCGACCCTGGCGACAGGCGCAGCCGCCCACCCGCAGCCGCCCATCCGCAGCCGCCCGCCCGCATGCGCCCACCCCCTGCGGGCGTCACGCGATCTGGCGCGCGATGATCAGTTTTTGGATGTCGTTGGTGCCCTCGTAGATCTGGCACACCTTCTGGTCGCGGTAGAGCCGCTCGATCTCGTAGTCGGCGAGGTACCCATAGCCGCCCAGCACCTGGATCGCCTCGGAGGTGATGCGCTCGGCCGCCTGGGCGGCATAGAGCTTGGCCATGCAGGCCTCCTTGAGGCAGGGCTCGCCGCGGTCCTTCATCGCCGCGGCGTTCAGCACCAGCTGGCGCGCGGCCTCCAGATCGGTCGCCATGTCGGCCAGGCGGAACTGCACGGCCTGCAGATCGAAGATCGGCGCGCCGAAGGCGGTGCGCTCCTTGGCGTAGGCCAGCGCCCGGTCATAGGCCGCCTGGGCCAGCCCCGTCGCCTGGGCCGCGATCCCGATCCGCCCGGCCTCGAGCGAGGAGAGCGCGATCATGTAGCCCTGCCCCTCGTCGCCGATCAGCTGGCCGGCCGGGATCTCGAGGTCGGTGAACGCCAGCGCGCAACTGTCCGAGGCCTTCTGCCCCAGCTTCTGCTCGATGCGCACGATGTCGAAGCCCTGGGCCGCGTTGGCGGTGACAAAACAGCTGATGCCCTTCTTGCCCTTGTCGGGATCGGTCACGGCGAACAGCACGGTGGTGCTGCCGACCCGGGCCGAGGAGATGAACTGCTT
>JBCCMW010000403.1:0-3323 GCA_039026175.1 Pseudomonadota bacterium | reverse complement strand
GCCGGATCCCCGCCCCGGGCGCGATCGCGCGGCGCCGCGGCGCCGGCATCGTGCGCCTGGCGCTCGGCTGCGCCCTGCTGCGGCCGCCGCGCCCCTTTGCGGGCATCGCCCATCCCGTCGCCCTCTCCGCTCCCGCGCCCGGGCGCACCGGCACCCTGGATGGGTGGCAGTCTAGCATCCGCGCCGCCCGGCACCAGCTATGTTCACGGTGTGTTTCCGAATAGAGCGATACCCTGACGCGGGCGGGATGGGCGCCGCGCCGACATGCACGGGCCAGGCGCCGCGCCGACACGGGCGGGCCGGGCGCCGAGACTAGAGACAAGGGCAGGGCGCCGAGACGAGAGACAAGGGCGGGGCGCCGAGACGACACGCAAGGGGGGAGGGTTCTTGGACCGCATGCGGATGGGCAGTGCCCAGAAACGACGCTCGCCTGCACGACCCTGAGACGACACGCGGGTCGTCGGCGCCTGCAAACGGCGCGGGTGGGTCCGCTGGCGGCGGGCTAGGCCAGCCCCCAGGCCGCGCGCTGTGCCGCCGTCACGTTGCCGCCGCAGAGGATCAGGCCAACCCGCCGCCCGGCAAAGCGTGCCGGATGGCGCAGCACCGCGCCCACCGCGATGCCGGCGGCAGGCTCGGTGACCAGGCCCGCGTGCTCCAGACAGAGCCGCATCCCCTCCACCATCGCCGCCTCGTCGACCAACAGCACGTCGGCCACCACGCCCTGCATGTCGCCCAGCGCAGCGGGGATCGGCACCCGGATCGCGATGCCGTCGGCGATGGTCTCGACCGCGGCCGTCTCGATCACCCGGCCCGCCTGCCACGAGCGCGCCATCGCCGGCGCCCCCTCCGCCTGCACCGCGATAACCTCGATCCCGGGGGCCAGGGCCGCCAGCGCCGTCGCAACGCCCGTGGTCATCGCCCCGTTGCCGAGCGGGATCACCACGGCATCGAGGGCAGGCTCCAGCCGCGCCAGTTCCAGCCCGATGGACCCCGCGCCCTCGGCTGTCTCGACGTCGGACCCGTCCTCGACCAGCCGCGCGCCGGTGGCCCGGGCCTCGGCCTTGGCGGCGGCCTTGGCCGCGTCGAAGTCCGCGCCGTGCAGCCGAACCGTGGCGCCCAGATCGCGCATCCGCTGCAGCTTGAGCGGCGAGGCGCTCCGGGCCGCGAAGATCGTGATCGGGCGGCCGTGGGCGCGCGCGGCATAGGCCATGGCCTGCCCGAAGTTGCCCACGCTCGCCGTCACCATCGCCCGCCCGTCGCCCCGGCGCGCCGCCTCGGCCATCAGCCAGGTGGCGCCGCGGCCCTTGAAGCAGCGGATCGGGTTCAGCGTCTCGACCTTCAGCACCGCCTCGCAGCCCAGCGCAGCCCCCAGCGGATCGCAGGCGTATTGCGGCGTGTTGGCGAACACCGGGTCGATCGCCGCGGCTGCGGCCTCGATCCGCGCCAGCGACAGCCGCGACGGCCCATCCGGGATCGCCGCGCCGGTGTCGTGCCCGGCGTCGGCGGCGGGATCGTCAGGCATCGCGCGCTCCTCACTGGGTGTTTCCGCCCGGCCGTCCGCTGGGCCGCTCCCTGGGCCGCTCCGTGGGCCGTTCGCTCGACCCTTCGCTGAGCCCTTCGCTCGACCCTTCGCTGAGCCCTTCGCTGGGCCCTTCGCTGGGCCCTTCGCTGGGCCCTTCGCTGGGCCGTCTCGTCCCGGCCAGGGCTATCGGACAGGGCGGACAAGCGCCAGGGTGGCGGGGCGACCGGTGCGGCGCGTTTCAGGTCGCCGCACGCGCGGCCGGGCGCGGAGCCGGCCCGAGCCCGGCCGCGACGCGCGCGTCGAGCGGCGACGGCGCAGGCCCGGCCGGCCGAGGCAAGGATCGGCGGGCATCGACCGGCGCTGCCAGGGGTGGCCACGTTTGGCCAGCGGTGGCGAGAGGGAAGCGGGCCTACTCCGCCTCCAGTGCAGCGCGGAGCAGGGCGATGGGGTGGGCGCGCAGCGACAGGCGGAGAGCGCGGTAATCCTCGACCACCTCCTCGCCCAGGGTGGGCACGGGGAGAGGGGCGGCACCCTCGTCGAGGCCCTCGCCATCCGCGAACAGCGGCAGCGGCTTGTCGCCGGAAAGACCCCGCGCCTCCCACAGCGCCGTCCGCCGCCCCGTACCCCGACCCGTACCCCCACCCGTACCCTCAATCGTCGCCCTGTTCGGGCCGCCGTCGGCCGCGTCGCGGTCACTGTCGTCGGCCGGCGGTCGCAGCGGCCCGCCGGCGAAGGCATCGGCGCGGGCCAGCTTCTCGACCGCCGCGCGGCCGATCCCGGCGCGGCGCCACAGGCTCTCGACATCCGGGTAGCCGTTGCCGCGCGCCGCGGCGATCCAGGCGCCGTCCTCCTCGGCCAGCCCCTTGACCATGCGAAAGCCGAGCCGCACCGCCAGCCCCCCCGCGGACACGCCCGAGGGCTCGAGCGTGCAGTCCCAGTAGCTGTCGTCGACCGAGACGGGGCGCACCTCGACCCCGTGCTCGCGCGCATCGCGCACGATCTGGGCGGGCGCGTAGAACCCCATCGGCTGGCTGTTGAGCAGTGCCGCACAGAAGGCCGCGGGGTGAAAACGCTTCAGCCAGGCCGAGGCATAGACCAGCAGCGCGAAGCTGGCGGCATGGCTTTCCGGAAAGCCGTATTCGCCGAACCCCTCGATCTGGCTGAAGCAGCGCTCGGCGAACTCGGTCTCGTATCCCCGCGACAGCATGCCCGCGATAAAGCGCTGGCGGAACGTGTGGATGGTGCCCGAGCGGCGGAAGGTGGCGAGCGCCCGGCGCAGCCGGTCCGCCTCGTCCGGGGTGAAGCCCGCGGCGACGATGGCGATGCGCATCGCCTGTTCCTGGAACAGCGGCACGCCCAGGGTCTTGCCCAACACCTCCTCCAACTCGCCCGAGGGGAAGCTCACCGGCTCCTCGCCCGAGCGGCGGCGCAGGTACGGGTGCACCATGTCGCCCTGGATCGGGCCGGGGCGCACGATCGTGACCTCGATCACCAGGTCGTAGAAGCTGCGCGGCCGCATCCGGGGCAGGAAGTTCATCTGCGCCCGGCTCTCGACCTGGAACACGCCCAGGCTGTCGGCCGCGCACAGCATGTCGTAGACGGCCGGATCCTCGGGCGGCAGGCTCTGCAGCGTGTAGCGCGTGCCGCCGTGGGCGTGGATCAGGTCCAGCGCCTTGCGGATGCAGGTCAGCATGCCGAGCGCGAGGATGTCGACCTTGAGGATGCCGAGCGCGTCGATGTCGTCCTTGTCCCACTCGATGACCGTGCGGTCCTCCATGGCCGCGTTCTCGATGGGGCAGAG
>JBCCMW010000402.1:0-3339 GCA_039026175.1 Pseudomonadota bacterium | reverse complement strand
GGGGGGTGTTGGGGAGGGGGTCGGCGGGGAGAGGGTCGGCGGGGGGGGCCTAGGAGACCGGCGGCAGGGCGATGGCGCTGACCAGGCGGCCATAGTCGGGCTCGCCGCGGTGGGTGGCGCGGCGATAGCTGAAAAACCGCGCCTCGTCGCCATAGCTGCAGTGCCCGCACCAGGTCGCCGTGCCCACGCCCGCGGCGCGGAGCCGGGCCAGCGCATAGCCCGGCAGGTCGAACTGGGCGCGCCGGCCCTCGGCATGCGGGCGCCCGGCGGTGAAACAGCGCCGGCTCTCGGGGTCCTCGTCCAGGAAGCGCTCGACGAATTCCGGCCCCACTTCATAGGCGCGTTGCGAGATGCAGGGACCGATCACCGCCACCGTGCCGGCCGGCGTGGCGCCCAGATCGGCCATCGCCCCGAGCGTTGCCTCCAGCACGCCGCCGAGGGCGCCGCGCCAGCCCGCGTGCGCCGCGCCGATCACCCCTGCCCGGCGGTCGGCGAACAGGACGGGCGCACAGTCGGCCGCCAGCACGGCGAGGCCGATGCCCGGCGTGGCGGTGACCATGGCATCGCCCTCGGGCCGCGCGCCCGGGGGCCAGGGTGCCGTCGGCCGGTGCACGATGGCCGAATGCACCTGCATGACCGAAACCAGTGCCGAGACGCCCAGCGCCGCGGCGATCGCGGCGCGGTTGGCGCCGACGGCGGCGGGGTCGTCGCCGGAACCGGGCCCGCCGTTCAGCGTGGCATAGATCCCGGTCGACACCCCGCCTTGGCGCGTGAAGAAACCATGCGGCAGACCGTCCAGCGCCGGGGCCGCAAGGGGCACGGGCAGGCTCGGCGCGGTGCCGCTGTCCCGGGTGTCGGGCCGTCCCGCCATCACCGGACCCCCTGGGCCGCCGCCCGCGCGGGCACGGGGCTCAACGGATGAAAGCCCGGCGGGCGCGCCGCACCGCTGGGCACGATGGCCATGACCTTGAACAAAGCCCCCATCTCCTCGGCCAGGGTGAGCCGCTCCAGCGCGTCGGCCACCGCGGTCGCCTCGTCGGGCCGCGCCGCCGCCAGCGCGGCTGCCCGCTCGCCGATGCCAAGCTCGGCCAGGAACGCGCCCTGGCGGGTGATGTGGACATCGACGGCGGCGCTCGCGCGGGCATGGGCGCCCAGCAGGTCGAAATCGGGCAGCCAGGTCAGGTCCGCCTCGCCCGGGCAGGACAGCGGCGCAACGGGCCGATGGTTCTGCACCGCCTGCAGGGTGGGCCCCGAGGGCCGGTCGGCGGCGACGAAGCCATAGTCGAACAGGATCGCCGCGCCGCCGAACGCGGCGATGCGGCGGGCGATCTCGGCGATGTCGGCCTCGGCGACGGCGCTGATTTCGGCCCAGGCGCCCGGCACCGGCGGGCCCAGCCGCTGGGCCAGCACGGCCAGCGGACCCGACAGCCCGAAAGTCAGACGCCCGCCTGCGCCGATGCCGATCTGCACCTCGCGCCAGGCCTGCCCGTCGGCCAGATACTGCCGCACCGGCAGCACATCCAGATACTCGTTGCCGACCAGCACCATGGGCGCTTCTGGGACGGCGTGCAGCCGGTCCAGCCAGCGCGCACCCGGCAGCCGGCGATCCTGCGCCACGCGCAGCGTCGTCGAGGTCTCGATCAGCCACAACGTGCGGTCGGCCAGCGAGGGCGCCGCGCGCCGCGCATCGACCATCAGCGTGCCGCGCCCGGGCCCAAGCTCGACGACCTGGGTCGTGGGGCCCGCGGCCTCGGCCCGATCGGCCAGCCACAGCCCGACGATCTCGCCGAACATCTGGCTGATTTCGGGCGCCGTGGTGAAGTCGCCGGCCACGCCCAGCGGATCGCGCGTGGTGTAGTAGCCGTAGACAGGGTCGCCCAGCGCCTCGGTCATGTACTCGGCGACGCTGATCGGGCCGCGCGCGGCGATCCGCGCCTTCAACCGCCGCGCCAGCGCGCCATCGGGCAGGCCGGGTGCGCCGGGGTCGTTGCCGGCGCGCGTGGTCCAGGCGGTCGGATCGTCGCCGAGCGCCCGTGCCCGCGCCCGTCCTCGTGCCGGGGCCGGTTGCCGTGCCAGGCCCGGGGCAGGTGCGGGGGCCGGTGCTGGGGGCGCAGGGGCGGGCGGATCGGCGGCCGTGCGGGGCGCAACGGTGCCCCCATGCTCGTGCGGGTCGGCGCCGCGGTCGGCGCCGTCGTTCGCCGCCGGGCCGCCGCGCTGGCCCGATCTGCCGCCGCCGCCGGGTGCGGTCATGCCGGCGTGCCGCCAGGGCGGTTGCCGCCGTCCCCGCCGGTCTCGCCGGCCGCCGCCTCGCGCCGGGCGTTCTGCCAGGCCAGCCACAGGAACCCCGCACCGATCGCGACCATCGGCAGCGACAGCACCTGGCCCATCGTCAGACCCATCGCCTCGGGGCCCAAGCCGAAGCGGATGGCGTGGCCCCACGGGTTGTCGGGGGTCACCATCTCGATGTCGCCCTGGCGGAAGTTCTCGATCAGCGACCGCGCCAGGCCGTAGCCGATGAAGAACAGACCGATCAGCGCGCCCGGGCGCCGCAGCCAGCCGCGCGCCAGCGCCAGCCACCACATCACCGCTGCCAGGATCAGCCCCTCGCCCGCCGCCTCGTACAGCTGGCTGGGGTGGCGCGGGAGGTTGACCGATCCAACCCAAAGCTCGGGCGGCACCGTCGGGAAGACCATTCCCCACGATACCTCGGTCGGACGGCCCCAGAGCTCGCCGTTGATGAAGTTGGCGATGCGCCCGAAGAACAGACCGAACGGCGCCGCCAGTGCGACGGCATCGCCGGCCTGCAGCAGCGGGATCCGACGGTTTCGGCAAAACAGCGCCAGCGCCACCATCACGCCGATGAACCCGCCGTGGAAGGACATGCCGCCCTGCCAGATGGCCAAGACGTCCTGCGGCCGCTCCAGAAACCCGAGCGGGTTGTAGAACAGCACATACCCGAGCCGGCCGCCCAGCACGACGCCCACCACCATCCAGGTCAGCAGGTCCTCGGGCGCGTCGGGCGGCATCGGCGGGGTCCGGTGTGGCCAGAGGCGGGGACGGCGCATCAGCCACACCGTCACGCGCCAGCCCAGCACCAGACCGGCGATATAGGCCAGGGCGTACCAGCGCAACGACAGCTCGGTGCCGAACAGCTCGACCGTCACGATCGCCGGATCGATCTGCGGGAACGCCAGAGCCATCAGGGGCAGTCCGGTCACCGGTACTTCTCCACAGCGCCGCCCAGGGGTGTCTCGGGGTGCGCCACCTGCCCGTGGCTGTCAATCCACCAGCCGCCGTGGGGGGGTGCTGTGGGGGGGGGGCTGTGGGGGCGGCTGTGGG
>JBCCMW010000401.1:0-3407 GCA_039026175.1 Pseudomonadota bacterium | reverse complement strand
GGCGGGGGGGGGGGGGTGGTTGGGCGCGCCGGCCGGGGGCTTGGCACGGGGCCGGCGGCTACCCCCCGCGCCTGCCGGTCACCCCCGTTACCGGCGGCAGCGGGCAGGGGCGGCGCGACCGGCCCGAACGCGGGGCCTGCCTCGCCACTCGCCTTGCGCCCCCTGGCGTTCCGCCGGGGCGCAAGCCCTGTCAGGCGGCGCTACGGCGCGCGCCCGGGTCCCTTGGTCGACCGCTGGCGGATGCGATGCGCCGGGTGCTGGCCTGCGGTGCCGTCGGTGCGCGATTGGTGGCGCGCAGAACGGGTGCAGCAGGGGCGTCCTCGGTGCTCGGCATCACGGCGCCGGCAGTCGGCTCGCATGTCTTTCGGCGCGGCGAGGCGAGGTACGCAGAACGCGAAACTGTGGGTTGACCGACCCGGTGGACGCAGAACTCAACCTCAACGAGAGGTAGCAAACATCGCCGCTGACGCGAGAGGTGCCTGTCGCCGCGGTACTCTGTCAACGACTGCCGAACCACCGTTCGAACGAGATCGCTGATCGAATTTTATCGTTGATAATCAATGGCCCAAATTCTTACTTCTCAGAGAAGTGAAATCCCGATATGTTTCATTATGGGGCATGGTAATCAGGCGGTAAAACTCGCGATTCACAGCGTATACGCTGTGCTGGAGGCGGGATCGCGCGGCGTCGGCGGACCTAGCGGCTTGCGCCGATGATTCTGCCGCGGCGGACAACTCTGGCGGGTGAGGGTCACCTTGCGTCCCAGCGCCCGAAGGCCTGCCCGGGGGGCCCGCTGCGCGTCAATCGTCGGCCACGGCGCGCAGCGTGATGTTGATCCGGCCGCCGTCCGGAAGCAGGTCCGAGGTGCCGGGAACGATACGGTCGACCCCGTGATAGATCAGCCGCGCGGGTCCGCCCATCACCAGTACATCGCCTGAGCGCAGGCGAAAACTGCGCGTCGGATCGCGCCGCTCCGGCCCGCCGTAGCGGAACACCGCCTCCTCGCCCAGCGAGACCGAGAGCACGGGCACGCCGAAGGCTGCCTCGCCCTCGTCCGCGTCGCGGTGCAGGCCCATCCGGGCACCGGGGGCATACCAGTTGATCAGGCAACAATCCGGCTCGGCCGGCGTGCCGACAAAGGCGCGCCACAGCGCCAGCGCCGCGGCCGGAATGGCCGGCCAGGGGCACCCGGTGCCGGGGTGGCGGGGCACATAGGCATAGCGCCCGCGGTCGATCACCCAGCCCAGCCGGCCGGCCGAGGTCATGCGGACGCTCATCGGCTTGCCCCAGGCGGTCATCGGGCGGACGAACGGTGCCTGGGTCGCGACGGTGCGGAGCGCGGCGACCAGGGCCTCCTGCGCGGGGCGGCCGAGGTGCCCGCGGTGCAGCACCAGGCCCGGGATCAGCGTTGTGCCCTCAGCCATCGCCGCCCGGGCGGGCCGCGGCGCCGTCAGTCACCGCCGCCACCCCCGCCATCGCCATCGCCGTCCGCGTCCAGCGCGCCGCCGCTGCCGGCACGGCCGCGGTGATCCAGCATCGTGGTGTCGGGCGCGCCGGCCCGGCCGGCCACAGACATCGCGACCCAGTCCTGGCCCGCCCCCTCGATATCGTGGCGCCAGCGTTCGCGGCCGTCGCGCGTGTCCAGGCACAGCACATAGCCGTTGGCGCCCACGATCAGCGCATCGCCATGCTCGACGATCGACATATGCGCGTTCTTGAGGTGGCCGAAGCGGCCGCCCTCCAGCCGGGTCTGCCACACGGTGTCGCCCGTCGCAGGGTCGAGCGCCACCACGCGCCCGCGGCTGCCGGCAAAGATCATCGCACCCCTCCCCACCGCATCGCGGCGCCCAATGCCAGGAACGCCTCGAAACGGATCAGCTTGCCGATGGGCGGGACGCTAACAGCGGCGGCGACCCTGGGTAAGATGAGCGTTGTCGGCTGGGATTTATCCGTACCGGCGCTTGCCTTGCGGCCTTCGGGGCCTCCGCCTATATCCCCCGCAGCGCGCGCGAGGGGCACCTGCCGGCGCGCGCTCAGCCCGCCATCACCCCGGGACGGGCGCCTGGGGGCCGCGTCAGGACCCGGCGTCCCATCGCCAAAAAGGAGCACGTAATTCATGGCTAAGGTAATCGGCATCGACCTCGGCACGACCAACAGCTGCGTCGCGATCATGGACGGCGCGAGCGCGCGCGTGATCGAGAACGCGGAGGGTGCGCGCACGACCCCGTCGATGGTGGCCTTTTCCGAGGATGGCGAGCGCCTGATCGGTCAGCCGGCCAAGCGCCAGGCAGTGACCAACCCCGAGAACACGCTGTTCGCCGTCAAGCGCCTGATCGGTCGTCCGTTCAAGGACCCCACGGTCGAGAAGGACAAGGGGATGGTCCCCTACCAGATCATCGAGGGCAAGAACGGCGACGCCTGGGTCGAGGCGCGGGGCGAGAAATACAGCCCCAGCCAGATTTCGGCCTACGTGCTGCAGAAGATGAAGGAGACCGCCGAGAATTACCTCGGCGAGACCGTGAGCCAGGCGGTGATCACGGTGCCCGCGTACTTTAACGATGCCCAGCGCCAGGCGACCAAGGACGCGGGCAAGATCGCGGGTCTGGAAGTGCTGCGCATCATCAACGAGCCGACGGCGGCGGCGCTGGCCTATGGGCTGGACAAGGAACAGTCGCGCACCATCGCGGTCTATGACCTGGGCGGCGGTACCTTCGACGTGTCCATCCTGGAGATCGACGACGGCCTGTTCGAGGTCCGCTCGACCAACGGCGACACATTCCTGGGCGGCGAGGACTTCGACCTGCGGCTGGTCGGCTATCTGGCCGACGAGTTCAAAAAGGACCAGGGCGTCGATCTGCGCCAGGACAAGCTCGCCCTGCAGCGCCTGAAGGAGGCGGCCGAGAAGGCCAAGATCGAGCTGTCGAGCGCCAGCCAGACCGAGATCAACCTGCCCTACATCACGGCCGACGCTTCGGGCCCCAAGCACCTGGCGCTGAAGCTGAGCCGTGCCAAGTTCGAAAGCCTGGTCGACGATCTGGTCAAGCGCACGATCGAGCCGATGAAGAACGCGCTGAAGGACGCCAACCTCTCGGCCGCGGACATCGACGACGTGGTGCTGGTCGGCGGCATGACCCGCATGCCCAAGGTCATCGAGACGGTGAAGACGTTCTTCGGCAAGGAGCCGCACAAGGGCGTCAACCCGGACGAGGTCGTGGCCATGGGCGCTGCGATCCAGGCCGGCGTGCTGCAGGGCGACGTCAAGGACGTGGTGCTGCTGGACGTCACGCCGCTGAGCTTGGGGATCGAGACGCTGGGCGGCGTGTTCACCCGCCTGATCGACCGCAACACCACGATCCCGACGAAAAAGTCCCAGGTGTTCTCGACCGCGGACGACAATCAGTCAGCCG
>JBCCMW010000400.1:0-3432 GCA_039026175.1 Pseudomonadota bacterium | reverse complement strand
GGGCGGCCGGTGCTTCGTGCTCTGGGTCAGCGCCGGCCTCGACCAGCGCGGCAGACGCTTCATCGAATGCCTGTCGCGCGACGCTGTTCGTGTCCAGCAGATCGCGCGCCATACCGGCATACTGACCGCCGTTCCCGGAATAGACGAAGGCCACCCCGTGGTCTGGCGTTCCCTGCGGAAAGGGTGACGTGCCGCGATGCACGACCACCTCGCTGTCGGTCGCCAGCGGCCGCGGCGCTGGCGCCGTCTGCGGGGACTGTTCATCCTCGCTGTCCGGCACCGGTGCTGCCAAGTCGTCGAGCGCATCGGCGAGGGTTCGCCCGTCCGGCGCATCGATCCACGCCCGAACCCGGTGGCGTCGCCGACGGTGGCCTGTCTCGGTGATCGATGCGGCGAGCTGGCTGCGGTTCAGCGCTCGCGCGCGTTCGGCCCAGCGTGCAGCCTGGTCGTGCAGCCCGTCTTCCGTGGGTGCCGTGATCAGCAGCGGGGGCAGCCGTTTGCGGCTGTAGCGGGGGATGACGCCACGCTCTGCCACCGTCGGGGCGCGCAGCACCGCGTGGGCGTTCGCCCCGCCTAAGCCGAAGGAGGACACCGCCGCCCAGGCTGAGCCAGTCGCGAACCGTTGCGCCCGGCGCACGACCCGCAGGCCGCTGCACGCCGCCACCGCCGGCGAGACCTTGCTGACATGCAGGGTTCGCGGCACCAGGCCGGCCTCAAGCGCAAGCGATGCCTTCAGCATGCCGGCAAGCCCTGCCGCGGGCTCCAGATGCCCGATGTTGGATTTGCACGAGCCGATCGGGATAGGCGGCAGCCCGGCCGCCTCGCGCTGTGTGCCCAGCGCGCTCTGCAGCGCTGCGGCCTCGATCGGGTCGCCGACGGGTGTGCCGGTACCGTGCGCCTCGATACCAGCACGACCGCGCCCTCGCCACGGACGTATCCGTCCGCGCTGGCATCGAAGCTGTGGCACAAGCCGCGCGGCGAGAGCATCGAGGCCGCCGAGAACCCCGCATAGTTCCAGGGCTGCAGCAGCACGCTAACGCCGCCCACCACGGCCGTGTCCACCTCGCCCCGCGAGAGGGCGCCCACGGCATGCTGCAGCGCCGTCATCGACGACGCACAGGCCGTATCGACCACATAGGAAGGGCCACGGAAATCGAAGAAATAGCTGATCTGGTTGGCGATGACCGACAGCGTGTTGCCGGTCATAAAACTCGCGTCGATCAACTCGATATCCCCGGCAAAGCGCTGGGCGTGATCCATGGCCGAGGCGCCGATATACACCCCGGTTCGGCCGATCTCGTCGATACCGGGTCGCGCCAGGCCGGCCTGGTCCAGTGCCTCCAGCGCGCAGTGCATCATCAGCCGCTACTGCGGGTCCATCTGCTCCGCCTCGCGCGGCGAAATGCCGAAGAACGCGGGGTCGAAGTCCCAGAGGTTGTCCAGAATGCCGGCAGCCCGGGTGTAGCTGCGACCCGGCATCGGCCGTTGCAGCTCGCTGTACAACATCGGGCCGTCGAATTTGTCGGAACCCCAACGATCCTCCGGGATCTTGCCGATCGCATGCCGCCCCTCGCGCAGAAGCGACCAATAGGCAGTGGGCGAGGCCGCGCCCGGCAGTCGACAGGCCTGCCCGCAAATCGCAATGGGCGCAGCAACGGTGACGGGATCGCTGTCGGCCCTCCCGCCCCCGGCGTGCGGTGTCGTGCCGTCCTGCGTCCCCTGGGTCGTGTCGTGGGGCGCATCGGTGTGGCCAGTGCGCGTTTTCGGGAAAGCAGAATTGTCGTTCATCGTCGCGTCCTTCTGACGGCCGGGGCGGTCGACGCTTTGCGCCGCGCGCTCGATCTAGGCGCGAACTGGTTGCTCAAAGGTTGCTGGGTCGGTGCTGCTTTGCGACGCGCCCGGCAGGGAGCCGTTAAGCCGTTCGGTCTATCGCTGAGGCGCGGCGTCGCCCGGTGGCGCCCGTTGTCAGGCGGCGAAGCCGCAGGGGGCACGCATGGCCTTGCCAAGTGCGGTATGCAGCGACGCGGTCACGCAGACCGAAAGCCCGATCCCGCTGGCGTGGGCGGCCGGCGTTTGGGCCGATCCGCCATATGTCAACGTGGGCGACGCGTTGAGCCCAATGATGGTGGCGCTGGTCTCCCGCCGCCCGGTCTCGCGTGCCGGCATGGTGGATCGGTGCCAGCGGCTGGCGGCCGTCGGTACCATCGGTCAGAACTTGCGCGGCGGTCGCGTCCATGTTTGGGGGACCGGCTGTTCGCCGCGGGCCGAGCCGTTGACACCCGGGTCGACGCGGCCCTTCGTGCCCGATGCTGGCACGCAGCTCATGCTCTCTGCGACCCGCGGGCCATATTCGGCGCGCCTCCTCGGCGGCGGGCAGCTCCCGGCCATCCCCTTTGGCGATCCGGCGATGCTGTTGCCCCGCTACTACTCTCCGCCGATTGAGAAGCGGTGGGAACTCGGCGTGGTGCTCCACCTCAGCGAACTGGCGGACCGCAGCTACACGGTTCGGCCAAAGCCGGCGATCCGGCGCTACGACCTCGCACCGGGCGAGGAAGCGGCGATCACGTTGATCACCATGGTGGCACCGCCCGATGCCGGCTCGATCCTCGGCAAGATCGACGAGATCAGAGCCTGTCGCCGTATCGTTTCGACGTCGCTGCACGGGATCGCGCTGGCCGAGGCATACGACATTCCCAACCTGTACCTGGGCGCGAGCGGCGGTACCGGGATGGCCGAGGCAGCGCTCGATCCTGATGGGATCGACTGGCCGGATGGCGTTAACGCGCGGTTTCCCGATCTGGCTGCTGGTCTGGGCCGGCGCATTCTGCCCTATTGGCGCCAGCCGAAGGCCAGGCCCACGGATTGGGCCGCTCTCATCGAGGCGATCGATCGGTACGGGTCGCCCGCCTTCTCGGCGCGCCCCATCGATGAACGGGCCGCGTGGGAGACGTCGCTGATATCAGCGCTCCCGTTCGGGTCGGCCGAACCGCCGAGCGAGCCTGGTACCTCCCTGGCTGCGGACCCATTGATCGCCAATTTGCCGTTTCTGCCTGCGCGCCGGGTGGGGCTCTCGGCGGTCCTCCAGGCTGCATCGCGCTTTCGACGCTTGGCATCGCCTGCACCGGACCCGCGGCCCCGGCGGGCTGAAGGTGAACCGCTCTCCTCATGTCGCGATGCAACCGCCCCGCGTCCCGCGACGCCAGCCGGCGAGCGCTCCGGCGGACCGCTCGGTATCGCCCCGGCAGCCCCGCGCACGACAACCAAGGCATCGTGACGATGGGTGCGGACGAGGACAGAACACCGCCGACCGAGGTTGCGGGGCACGCGGCATCGGGGCCCACCGCATGGCCCTGGCTGGCGGGCGGCGATCACGTTGAGGCGCCTGAGCTCGCAGCCGATGGCATGCCGTGTCCTGGACCCGAGGCGACGGCC
>JBCCMW010000399.1:0-3457 GCA_039026175.1 Pseudomonadota bacterium | reverse complement strand
CCGCGTGATCGGCTATGGGGCGCTGCGTACCACCGGGGAGCGCGAGGTGGCCCCCGCCCGCGCCGATCCGGGCCAGGGTCTCGGCACTGACGCGCTGATCGTTGACGAAGGCGCTGGCCGGCCCGTCGGCGCGGGCGACGCGGCGGCAGACCAGCATGCCGTCCTCGGCCGGCGCCAGCGCCAGCTCGTCCATCACCGCCAGCGCCGGATGCCGGGGGCCGATCTCGAACAGCGCCGTGGCGCTGCCCTGGGCCGCACCGGCCAGCACCAGGTCCCGGCGCGGCTTGCGGCCAAGCGCGAAGCCCAGCGCGTCCAGCAGGATCGACTTGCCCGCCCCTGTCTCGCCCGTCAGCACCGTCAAGCCGGGGGCGAAGGACAGATCCAGCGCATCGATCAGCACGATGCTGCGGATCTCCAGCGCGGCGAGCCGGCCGAACGCACCCTCGGCGGCTGGGGCGGCGGCGGCAGCAGCGGGGGCGCTCTCGCCGATGCCCGGCCCGGCGCTCACGCCGGCTCTCTCAGAGCCAGCGGCCGAGGATGATCTGGCGATACAGCGAGGAGATGACGCCGCCATCGTCGTCCGGCTCGCCCAGTTCCTCGCCCGTCAGCAGCGCGAAACTGTCGGTGTACCAGGGGCTGCCCGGGAAATTGGTGCCCAGCACCGCCGCCGTGTCGCGCGCCTCGGCATCCAGGCCGAGCGCCAGGTAGGCCTCGACCAGCCGGTGCATCGCCTCGGGCACATGCGAGGTCTGGCCGTAGATGCTCAGCACGTTCTGGAACCGGTTGATCGCGGCGGTGTAGTGGCCGCGCTTCAGGTAGTAGCGCCCGACATCCATCTCCTTGCCCGCCAGATGGTCCTCGGTCAGGTCGATCTTAAGCTGGGCATCGCGGGCGAAATCGCTGTTGGGGTAGCGGCTGACCACGGCGTTGAGCGCGTCTAGCGCGTCCTGCGTCGTCTTCTGGTCGCGGCCCACATCGACGATGTTGTCATAGTAGCTGAGCGCGATCAGGTACTGCGCATAGGCGGCATCGTTGTCGGCCGGGTAGAGGTCGAGGAACCGCTGGGCCGACGCCCGCGCCTGGGTAAAGGCGCCGGCGCGATAGTACGAAAACGCCGACATGATAATCGCGCGCTTGGCGACCGGGCTGAACGGGTAGAGCCGCTCGATCTCGTTAAAGCGCGAGGCGGCGGCCAGGGGCTGGCCGTCGGCCAGAAAGGCCTCGCCCTGGCCGTAGATCTGGTTGGCGCTCAACTCCTCGAGCGGCACCGTGTCGTCGCGAAACCAGCTACATCCGGCAAGAGCGACGACCAGGCTCAGCAGCAGCGCGTGCGACAGGGCCGTACGCAGCGTACCGGAAATGAGGGTGGGGAGGCGGACAGGGATCACGGCAGCCCTCGCGCACTTGGCCAGCATCTCGGCAACCAGCATCTCGACAAGACGTGGACCGAGACTAATCCCGCCCGGCCGTCGATACCAGCTATCGCCGACACGACGCGGCCGCAACGCCCCGCCGACGACCGCGGAGAGCAAAGGGCGGTGGCGCGTGCCCCTCTCCCGCGGGCCACCGGGCGCGGATCAGACCGCCAACCGTTCCTCGTCCGCCATCGCGACGCTGCGCCAATCCGGCAGGCGCAGCGCGCCGGCGGCTGGCTGGGGCACCATGGTCCACGCCTCGGGCCGATCGAAGAGCGCGCGCAGCAGCCGGTTGGTCATCTCGTGCCCGGCCTTGTGGCCGTGGTAGACACCGATGATCGGCGCGCTGGCCAGGGTGAGATCGCCGAGCGCATCAAGCGCCTTGTGGCGCACGAATTCATCGGGGCGGCGCAGACCGCCGGGGTTCAGCACCCGGCCGCCGTCGATCACCACCGCATTGTCCAAGCTACCGCCGCGGGCCAGACCGAGGCGGCGCAGGCTCTCGACCTCGGCCAGGCGGCCGAACGTGCGGCACTCGGCCAATTCGCGCGCAAAGGCGTCGCCGACCATCGCCAGGCGCACATCCTGCCGGCCGACCGCAGCATCGGCGAAGTCGATGGCAAAGCGGATCTCCAGCCCCTCGATACCCTCGGCCGGGGTCAGGCTGGCGCGGCGGCCCTCGCTCTCGACGCACACGGGCGCCAGGATGCGGACAGCCTGCGGCGCCGGGCCCACCGGACGCACGCCGATCGCTGCAAAGCGCGCGACGAATGCGCGGCTCGACCCGTCCATCACCGGCACTTCCGGCCCGTCCAGCGTAATCGTCGCGTCGTGGATCCCGCAGCCGCCCAACGCGGCCATCAGATGCTCGACCGTGCCGACGGACACACCGTGCGCGTTCGCGAGCTTCGTGCAGAGCTGCGTATCGGCGACCTGGTCATAGCGCGCGCGCACGATGCCAAAGCCGGCCGGCACGTCGCTGCGATTGAACACGATGCCCGCGCCGGCAGGCGCCGGGGCGACGCGCATCGTGATCCGCGCGCCCGAGTGCAGGCCGACGCCGCTGAAAGTCGCGGTTCTGACGAGCGTGTACCGCATCGTGCTGTCCTCAACATGCCCGGCACCTATGACGCGGCGCACACGGCTTTTTGTCGTTGCCTCGTGATTAAGCTCTTCGCGGCCCGGTCCCAAGTCACTCTTTGTGTCCGACTGAAACAAAGAAGCACCCGCTAACAGGCTGAATTTAGTGGGTAAAATGGAAGACGGCCGCCTGTCTGCAACAGGCGGCCGCTCAACTCACGCGGGCAGGGACGCAGCGCAACACGCGCAGGCCAGCGCCGACGGGGTGCGGGGGGGCACTGTGGGCGTCGGACGCCGGAGCAGGCTCAGTTGGCCTGCTTGCGCAGAAAGGCCGGCATTTCGGCCATCTCGTCATCGTCGTCCGCGCCGAAACGGCCGTCGCGCGGGTTGTATCGGGGCTCGTGCCGGGCCGGCTGCGCCTCGGCCCGGCCGATCGAGCCGCCCGCCATGCGGTTGATCAGCCGGTTGATCGTGAACAGGGTCGAGGATCGCTCCTCGGCCGTCGCGGGCACCGACGAGCCGGCCGTGCGCCCGCTCTCGGCCGCCGGGGCCGGGCGAGGAGCCGGCGCGGCCGACAGGGGATCGGCCTCGACCGCGCCGCCGGCAAGCCCGATCCCCGTCGGCAGATCGTCGTCATCGAAACCGTGCGTGGGGCGCGCGGCCTTGTCGTGCTGGGCGTGGGCGATGGCCTCGCGCACCCGCTGCGCCCGGGCGCGGATCTCGTCGGGCGACGGCGCGCGCGCGGCCGAGCGCTCGATCGCGTCGACAGGCGCTGCGGGTTTGGCCGGCACCGGCTGGGCCACCGCCGTCTCGGACGGAGCAGCGTGTGGGGCACCGAGCGGGGCACCGTGTGGGGCGCCGAGCGGGGCGGCGTGGCCGGAGGCTGCATGCGCGTGCGTCGCGCGGCCCGCATCGCGGAACAGCGAGCGGTGGCCGGGCTGGCCGGCGGGCTCAGGCCCTGG
>JBCCMW010000398.1:0-3474 GCA_039026175.1 Pseudomonadota bacterium | reverse complement strand
CGGGCGGACGGAAGCCCAAATTGAAGACGCCGTCTCCGAGCCGCGCGCACGACCGGCCTTCTGCCAAAATAGTCCCCGATATCGCTGGTCTTGGACGCGGAACCGCAATATCTTGATTCCTACTGCCGTTTTGGAGCGAGTTTATGAACGGTCTCTTCGGGGGCGACCCTCCGAGCACCCCTAGCAGCGACGGCTACGACGCCTCGTCGATCACCGTGCTCAAGGGCCTGGAGCCGGTGCGCAAACGACCGGGCATGTACATCGGCGGCACCGACGAGCGCGCGCTGCACCATCTGGTCGCCGAGGTGCTGGACAACGCGATGGACGAGGCCGTCGCCGGCCACGCCAGCCGTATCGACCTGCAGCTTGCCGCGGACGGTAGCGTCAGCGTCGCGGACAACGGCCGCGGCATCCCCGTCGACCCGCACCCCGAATACCCCGACACCTCGGCGCTGGAGGTGATCCTCACCACGCTGCACGCGGGGGGCAAATTCTCGGACAAGGCCTACCAGACATCGGGCGGCCTGCACGGCGTCGGCATCTCGGTGGTCAACGCGCTCTCGGACCGGCTGGATGTCGAGGTTGCGCGTAACCGCCGGCTCTGGGGCCAGACCTACGCGCGCGGCCTGCCCCAGGGCCCGCTCGAGGACCGCGGCGCCGCCCCCAACCGCCGCGGCACCACGGTCAGCTTCCACCCCGACCCGGCGATCTTCGGTGCCAGCGCACGCTTTCGTCCCCTGCGGCTCTACCGCCTCGCCCGCTCCAAGGCCTACCTGTTCCGCGGTGTCGAGATCCGGTGGCGCTGCGACCCGTCGCTGGCCAGCGACGAGGTGCCTGCCGAGGACAGCTTCCGCTTCCCCGGCGGCCTCGGCGATTTCCTGGCCGCCACGCTGCAGGGCGACCCGCTGGTCGGCGAGCGCAGCTTCGCCGGCCGCGTGACCTTTGCCGAGCGTTACGGCGACGGCACCCCCGGCTCGGTCGAGTGGGCCGTCGCCTGGACGCCGGTCCGCGACGCCTTTGCCCACAGCTACTGCAACACGATCCCCACGCACGAAGGCGGAACGCACGAGAACGGGTTCTGGGCCGCGATCCTGAAGGCCGTCCGTGCCTATGGCGAACGCGCGGGCGCGAGGAAGGCCAAGGACATCACGCGCGAAGACCTGGGCGGTGGCGCCTGCGCCATGATCTCGGTGTTTCTGCGCGAACCCGAGTTCGTGGGCCAGACCAAGGATCGCCTCGCCTCGGCCGATGCCGCGCGGCTGGTCGAGGGCGCGGTGCGGGACCGCGCAGACCAGTGGCTGGGCCAGGACCCGAAATCGGCCGACGCGCTGCTGGGCTATCTGGTCGAGCGGGCCGAGGAGCGCGCCCGCCGCCGCGCCGAGAAGGAGACCAGCCGCAAGTCCGCCACGCGCAAACTGCGCCTGCCCGGCAAGCTGACCGACTGTTCGAACGCCACCCGCGCGGGCAGCGAGATCTTTCTGGTCGAGGGCGACAGCGCGGGCGGCAGCGCCAAGCAGGCGCGCAACCGCGAATTCCAGGCGATCCTGCCGCTGAAGGGCAAGATCCTGAACGTGCTGGGCGCGGCCTCGGCCAAGCTGGGCCAGAACCAGGAGATCGCGGACCTGACCCAGGCGCTGGGCATCGGGCTCGGCGCGCGCTTTCGGGCGGACGATCTGCGCTACGACAAGGTCATCATCATGACCGACGCCGACGTCGACGGCGCCCATATCGCGGCGCTGTTGATGACGTTCTTCTTCGTCCACGCGCGCGGGGTGATCGACGGCGGGCACCTGTGGCTGGCCAACCCGCCGCTCTATCGGCTGTCGCAGGGCGGCCGGGTCGCCTATGCCCAGAACGACGAGGAGCGCGCGCGGCTGGAGGCCGAGGGGCTGGGCGGTAAGGGCCGGATCGAGGTGAGCCGGTTCAAGGGCCTCGGCGAGATGAACCCCGCGCAGCTCCGCGAGACGACGATGCACCCGGCTTCGCGCCGCCTCAGCCGCGTGACCATCGCGGACCTCGAAGACACCGGCAGCCTGATCGAGCGCCTGATGGGCAAAAAGCCCGAGGCCCGCTTTGCCTTCATCCAGGAAAACGCGCAGTTCGCCGAGGACCTGGACGTCTGATCGCCACGCCCAAGACGGCCGGTCGCGCCCCCTGCCCGATCGCGCGGACGCGGCCCTCGCTGGGGCACAGCCGACAGGTGGCAACCGCGGGCACGGATCGGCGCGGCGGGATAGCGATCCGTGCGCGGCGACAGTCGATGCAGGGCGGCGTGGGCGGCGTGGGCCTCTCCGGGCCAGCCGTCCGGCCGTCGGCGCGGCTCAGAGGCGGCGGAACACCATGACCAGGCCACGGTCCTGGGCGTGTTCGTGGTCGGCGGCCTCGTAGATCTGGATCTCGCGAAAGCGCACGGGTTCGATGCGGCCGGCGGCGACCAGGCGCGCGAGGGCCGAGCCGAAGCCGGCACCGTCCAGCACCGCGGGGATCGTGCCGCAGGCGAACAGCGCGCCGGGGCGGGCGATGCGCAACAGCTCGGGCAGGCATTCGGGGCCGACATGGCCGTGGGTAAAGGTGCCGCAGGAGATGACGCCGCCGTAGGCCCCGTCCTCGAACGCCAGCGGGCGGGTCGCGTCGGCCTCGATCAGCTGGCGGTAGAGACCCTTTGCGCCGGCGATGCGCAGCATTTCGGGCGTGATGTCGAGCGCGTCGATGTCGCCGACGTGGGGGGCGAGATGCTCGGCCACCAGGCCGGTGCCGGCGCCGAGGTCGAGCACGGGTGCGTTCTCGGCCGTCATTTCGGCGCAGTAGATTTCGGCGATCTTGCGCGGCGCGTCGTAGCCCCAGCCGGCGCCGAAACTGTCGTCATAGGTGCTGGCCCAGTCGCCGTAGAGGCGCTTGACGTCATCGCTGTCGCCAAGCGCATAGGCGCGGTCGAGGTCGTAGTCGGGCATTCTGGGTCTCCTCCCGGCGTGGGGTTGCGGCGCCTGTGACCGGCGCTCTTTCCCGGTGCGCGGTCGCCCGGCGGGTCAGCCGGCCACGCGTTCGCGCTTTTCCTCCAGGGTCAGCCACTCCTCCTCGGCGGCGGCGAGGCGGGCCTGGCGGTCCTCCAGCATCTCGGTCGCCTTGGCGAACTTCTTGGGCTCGCGGGTGTAGAGGTCGGGGTCGGCGAGGAGCTGTTCGAGCTTGGCGATCTCGGCCTCGAGCCGCTCGATCTTGGCGGGCAGCTTTTCAAGCCGGTGGGCTTCTTCGAAGGTGAGCCGGGGCGCCTTCGGCGGGGCGGTTTCCGGGGCCTTCGGCCGCGGTGGGGCGGGCCGGGCTGACGGGGCCCGGGCTTGCTCGCGCGCGGTGTCGGCGAAGGTGCGGCCGGCCTGGGCGCGGTAGTCGGACCAGCCGCCGGCGTAGACGGTGGCGCGGCCCTCGCCCTCCATCGCGATGGTGGTGGTGGCGACGCGGTCGATGAAGTCGCGGTCGTGG
>JBCCMW010000397.1:0-3482 GCA_039026175.1 Pseudomonadota bacterium | reverse complement strand
GGTTGATCAGCAGGAACTCCATCACCCCCTCGCGCGCCTTTTTGACCATGGGCGAGTTGGTGCGGATTTCGGGCGGCTCGCCGTTGCGGCCGGGGCGCATGTCGCGCACCTGCATCGCACAGCTTGCGGCGGGCTTGGGCGGGCCGCCGACGACCTCGACCAGGCACATCCGACAGTTGCCCGCGATCGACAGCCGCTCGTGGTAGCAAAAGCGCGGGATCTCGATGCCCGCCTGCTCGCACGCCTGGATCAGCGTCAGCCGCGGGTCGACCTCGACCGAGCGCCCGTCGATGATGATCTCGCGCAGGTCGCTCATCCGCTCGCACTCCCTGCCCTGTCCGGCGCGCCCTGCCCGGCGTGCGGTGCTGCGTGCCGTCCGACCGACCCCATGGACTGCCCCGACCCCTGGCCCGACGCCCGGCCCGACGCCTGGCCCGCCTGCAGGCACGCCTGCTGGCCCGCCTCGGCATCGGCGCCCACCCCGGTGGCGTGGCCCACGGCGCCGTCCTCGGCGATCCGGCCGGTCGCGCGGATCCCGGCGTCGCTGTGCACAGCGATCAGATCGTAGCCGCTGAGCGCCCAGACATAGCCCGCGGCCGTGAGCCGCCCCAGCAGCGGCTCGAACGCCGTGCGCGGCACGTGGATATACTCGAACTGCAGCACGCTGATCGTGATCCCGTCGTCCAGCAATTGGCTGACGATGCGCAGATCGAAACCCTCGGTGTCCATCACCAACACGTCGAGCCGATCCCAGCCGAGCCGCTGCAGCAGCGTCGCCAGCCGCAGCGTCTCGACCTCGCGCGCCTCGATACGTGGGTTGGCGCCGTAAATCGCGCGGTTCGCGGCGGCATGACCCTGGATCCGGCGGACCAGCACCTGGCGATCCAGCGACGACATCTTGAGCGAAATCGCGTTGCCCGCCTCGCCCAGCAGCACATAGATCGGCATCGTGCCGTCGTGGTCGGCCACCGCCGCCTCGACCACGTGGATGTGCGGCTCGGCGGCGTGGCGCGCACGCAGCATCTCGGCAAGCTCGGGCAGCGGCTCGACGCGCGCGGCCTCGACTTCGAGCGTCGCCAGGAACGGCGCGACCGGGTCCTCGTCCTCGCCGTCGTTGGCGCCGATCTGCAGGATGCGCAGGCGCCGCTCGGTCTGTGCCGCGGCGAGCTCGCCGACCAGATAGCTCAGCATGTCCAGCGGTTCGCTGCCGACCGTGCCCAGCGGGCCGATCGGGCTGTTGATGTCGACGATCTTGAGCCCCGCCCGCGCCATCGCGCGGTTGACCGCCCCGCGCAGCGCCGAGCGCACCCCGGCCATGGTCCCCGCACCGATCATCCCGCCATCGCCCCCTCGTCGGCCGTCTCGCCGCACGCCGCCTGGCGCCAATGGCGCGCCTTGGGCAGATGCGCCCAGCCAAAGGCACGGTCGCTGTCGCCGTGGGCGCGCAGATACGCGAGGCGGTCCATGGCCTCGGCCAGGTCGGGCCGGTGCCCCTCGGCCACCCACCACATGACGAAATGCGGCTCGCCCATCGCCTGGAACCAGGCGGCGCGGCGGGCATAGAACTGGCGGTGCACCGTCTGCCAGACGAAGGTCTCCAGCGCCTCGATTCCGGTCCAGACGGTCAGATTGGCGACCATCCGAGGATCGCCGCCCAGGCAGTTCTGGGTGTTGCCGGTGCCGGGCTCGCCCGAGCCCTCCATCATCCAGACAAAGCCGGGGCTGCGCTTGCCGATGGCGTTCACCCGGTCCAGCGCGGCCATAAAGGCGGCGACCTCGGGCGCGCCCGGCGGCGCCACCAGACGCCCGATGTTAAGCTGCGCCAGATGCATCAGCCGGCCACTCCGTCCGCCGCGCGATCTGCCGCCCCACCCGGTGACCCGCCCGGCGCCCCATCCTGCGCCCCATCCTGCACCCCGCCCGGCGCGGGGCAGCGTGCGAACACGACCCAGGCCTGCCGCGCGCGGCGATACATGGTGCGGGGCTCGCCGGTGTCGCGCTTCTTCATCTCCATCGCGACGGCGCCCGGGCAGACGCCGGCCTCGCGGCGCACCGTCTCGGCCATGTCCAGGATCACCGGCTCGAACCCGTCGTCGGCGAAGTTGATGACGCGCGAGAACCCGGCCGGCGCCTGGATGTCCATTTCGGGCCAGGCCTCGTCGTCCGCCTCGCCCACCCCGTCGCGGAACGCGATCACGCTTTGCCCCAAAAAGTCGAGATAGCGGACGTTGGCGCGGAACGACGCGCCGCCATAGTGCACCAGGAACCGCGCCTCGGGATGCGCCATCGCCTCGGGCTCCTTTCCAGCCGCGGGCGCGCCGCCGGCCGCCTCGTCCTCATCGCCGCCGAACAGCCAACTGCACCCGCCCAGCGCGCAGACCAGCGCTGCGGCGGTCGTCAGCCTTGCGATCCGCCGGGCGCAGAGCGGCATGGTCCCTCACTCGGCCGCGATGACGCCACCCTGGGCGCCCCGACGGCGACGGATACGCTCTTCGATCTCGCCGCGGAAGTGCCGGATCAGCCCCTGGATCGGCCAGGCCGCAGCATCGCCCAGCGCACAGATCGTGTGCCCCTCGATCCGCGTGGTCACGTCCAGCAGCGTGTCGATCTCCGAGATTTCCGCATCGCCGGCCACCAGCCGCTGCATCACCCGCATCATCCACCCCGTACCCTCGCGGCATGGCGTACACTGACCGCAGCTTTCGTGCTTGTAGAATTTCGACAGCCGCCAGATCGCCTTCACGATGTCGGTCGATTGGTCCATCACCATCACCGCCGCAGTGCCTAGGCCCGACTTGTGCTCGCGCAGCCAATCGAAATCCATGATGCAGTCGCTCGCCTGCGCCTGCGGCAGGCAGGGCACCGAGGACCCGCCGGGGATCACGGCCTTGAGGTTTTTCCAGCCGCCGCGCACGCCGCCGCAGTGGCGATCGATCAGCTCGCGCAGCGGGATCGACATCGCCTCCTCGACCACGCAGGGCCGGTTCACATGGCCCGAGATCGCAAAGATCTTGGTGCCCGTGTTGTTGGGCCGCCCGATCCCGGCAAACCAGCCCGCGCCGCGGCGCAGGATCGTCGGCACCACCGCGATGCTTTCGACATTGTTGACCGTGGTCGGGCAGCCGTAGAGCCCCACGCCCGCCGGAAAGGGCGGCTTCAGGCGCGGCATGCCCTTCTTGCCCTCCAAGCTCTCGATCAGCGCGGTCTCCTCGCCGCAGATGTAGGCGCCGGCACCGTGCGCGAGGTACAGGTCGAAATCCCAGCCCGAGCCCGCCGCGTTGGCGCCCAACAGCCCCGCGTCATAGGCCTCGTCGATGGCGATCTGCAGCGCTTCCCTCTCGCGGATGTACTCGCCGCGAATGTAGATGTAGCCCGCGTGGGCCCCCATCGCGAAGCCGGCGATCAGGCAGCCCTCGACCAGCGTGTGCGGGTCGTGGCGCATGATCTCGCGGTCCTTGCAGGTGCCGGGCTCGGACTCGTCG
>JBCCMW010000396.1:0-3482 GCA_039026175.1 Pseudomonadota bacterium | reverse complement strand
GTTCAGGCTCATGCGTCCCTCCTCACCAGCTCGACTTGACCATGCCGGGCACCTGGCCGATCGAGGCCAGGTCGCGCAGCGCGATACGGCTCATCCGCAGCTTGCGGTAATAGGCCTTGGGCCGGCCCGTCACCTGGCAGCGGTTGTGCAACCGCGTGGGCGACGAGTTGCGCGGCAGCTTCGCCAGCTTGAGCCGCGCCTTGAAGCGCTCCTCCATCGGGCGCTCGTCGTCGCGCGCGATCTCCTTCAGCACCGCGCGCCGCGCGGCGTACTTGGCCACCAGGCGCTGGCGCTTCTTTTCGCGCTCGACCATGCCGACTTTCGCCATCCGATCTCTCCCCGCGCTCAGTTCCGGAAGGGCATGTTAAAATGCGTCAACAGCGCCTTCGCCTCGGCGTCCGTGCGCGCCGTGGTGCAGATGATGATGTCCATCCCCCAAATCTGATCGATCTTGTCGTAGTCGATCTCGGGGAACACGATGTGCTCGCGGATGCCCATCGCATAGTTGCCGCGGCCGTCGAAGCTTTTGCCCGGCACACCGCGGAAGTCGCGGATGCGCGGCATCGCCACGGTCACCAGACGATCCATGAAGTCGTACATGCGATCGCGGCGCAGCGTCACCTTCACGCCCAGCGGCATGAATTCGCGCACCTTGAAGCCCGCGATCGATTTCTTGGCCTTGGTGATCACCGGCTTCTGGCCGGCGATGCGCATCAGATCGTCGTGCGCGGCCTTGATCTTCTTGCTGTCGCCCACAGCCTCGCCGACGCCCATGTTCAGCACGACCTTGTCGAGCGACGGGATCATCAGATCGTTCTTGTAGCCGAATTCTTCCTTCATCGCGGGTCGAATGCTCTCGCGATACAGGAGCTTCAGGCGCGGGACGTATGCGGCACCGTCAGCCATCGATCACCTCCCCGGACTTTTTTGCGACCCGGACCTTGCTGCCGTCCTCGCGGATCAGAAACCCGACGCGCGTGGCCTCGCCGGTCTTGGGGTCCTTGAGCGCCAGGTTCGAGAGCTGGATCGGCGCCTCTTTCTGGACGCGCCCGCCCTGGCTCTGGGCGGTCTGCTTGGTGTGGCGCGTCACCATGTTGACGCCCGCGACCAGCGCACGGCCGTCCTTGGGCATGACCTGGGTGATCTCGCCTTCCTTGCCCTTGTCGCGGCCGGTCAGCACGATCACGCGGTCGCCCTTTTTAAGCTTGGCCGCCATCACAGCACCTCCGGCGCCAGCGAGATGATCTTCATGAAGTTCTTGGCGCGCAGCTCGCGCACCACCGGGCCGAAGATGCGGGTGCCGACGGGCTCGAGGTTGTTGTTCAGGATCACCGCGGCGTTGCGGTCGAAGCGGATGACGGTGCCGTCGTCGCGAAACACCTCTTTGGCGGTGCGCACGACCACGGCCTTGCGCACGTCGCCCTTCTTCACTCTGCCGCGGGGGATGGCCTCCTTGACCGAGACCACGATGATGTCGCCGACGCTCGCGTACTTGCGTTTGGCGCCACCCAACACCTTGATGCACTGAACCCGGCGCGCGCCCGAATTGTCGGCCACGTCCAGGTTGGTCTGCATCTGGATCATCTGCGCTCTCCCGACCTGCGGCGCGCGGCGCCGCGGTTTCGTTCAGCGGGGGTGTTCGCGGATCAGCCGACCCGTTCGAACACCTCCCAGCGTTTCGTCTTCGACATCGGCGCACACTCGCGGATGCGCACGGTCTCGCCGAGCTTGAAGCTGTCCTCGGCGTCGTGCGCGCGGTACTTCTTGGTGCGCTTCACGGTCTTTTTCATCAGCGGGTGGGTAAAGCGACGCTCGACCAGCACGGTCACGGTCTGGGCGTTCTTGTCGCTCACGACAACGCCCTGCAGGATACGCTTCGGCATCGTCGTCAGCCCTCCGCCTCGCCGGCGGCGGGCAGCACGTCGCCCGCGGCCGTGCGGGCCTTCTCGGTTAGGATCGTCTGCACCCGCGCCACGTCGCGGCGCACGGTGCGCATGCGCGCCGGGTTCTCCAGCTGCCCGGTGGCCTGCTGGAAGCGCAGGTTGAAGGCCTCCTTGCGCAGCGCCTCCAGCGCCTCGCGCAACTCCTCCGGCGTCTTGCCGCGCAGCTCAGCCGCATCCATCGTCATCGTCCCTTCCACATCGCCGGCGGGCGCCGCACCCGGCAGGTGACCCGATCCCCGGCGGAACTCTCGGCGGTCGCGCCGTCTAGTCCGACACGCCCGCCAACACAAGCCCCCCGTTCCGCCCGAAGGGCCCGGAACCCCGCACCGCCGAAGGCGCCTCCGGCGCGGCGGTGTCCGGGGCCTCCGGCCGGCGGGGTGGGCCGGCGGGGTGGCTACCAGTCTTCCTTGATCACCACGCGGGTCTGTACCGGCAGCTTCATCGCGGCCAGGCGCAGCGCCTCGCGGGCGATCGGCTCGGCCACGCCGTCGATCTCGAACATGATCCGCCCCGGTTTGACCTTGGCGCACCAGTACTCGACCGAGCCTTTGCCCTTGCCCATCCGCACCTCGGTCGGCTTCTGGGTGACCGGCACGTCGGGGAAAATCCGGATCCACACCCGGCCCTGGCGTTTCATGTGGCGCGTCATCGTACGCCGCGCGGCCTCGATCTGGCGCGCGGTCACCCGCTCCGGCGTCACCGCCTTCAGCCCGTAGGACCCGAAATTCAGCTCGGTGCCGCCCTTGGCGTCGCCGTGGATCCGGCCCTTGTGCTGTTTGCGGAACTTGGTGCGCTTCGGCGACAGCATCTTCTCGTCTCCTCAAGCCCTGGTCGCGCTCAGCGGTCGCGATCGCGGTCGCGACGCCCGCCGCCACCCGGACGCGACCCGCCGGGCCCGCCCTCCTGGCGCTCGGCCTCCATCCGGTCGCGCGCCGAAGGGTCGTGCTCCAGGATCTCCCCTTTGAAGATCCACACTTTGACGCCGATGATCCCGTAGGCCGTCTTCGCCTCGGCCATCGCATAGTCGACGTCGGCGCGCAGCGTATGCAGCGGCACCCGGCCCTCGCGATACCATTCGGTCCGCGCGATCTCAGCGCCACCCAGACGACCCGCACAGTTGATCCGGATCCCCTGGGCGCCCATGCGCATGGCGTTTTGCACCGCCCGCTTCATGGCGCGGCGGAAACTCACCCGGCGCTCGAGCTGCTGGCAGATATTCTCGGCCACCAGAGCCGCGTCGATCTCCGGCCGGCGAAGCTCCACAATGTTGAGGTGCAACTCGCTGTCGGTGAGCTTGGCGACCTTTTTGCGCAGGTTCTCGATATCCGCGCCCTTCTTGCCGATGATCACGCCCGGCCGCGCCGAGTGGATCGTCACCCGGCACTTGCGGTGCGGCCGCTCGATCACCACCCGGCTGATCCCCGCCTGGGCACATTCCTTCTTGATGAAGGCCCGGATCTTGAGGTCCTCGTGCAAGAGATCGCCATACTCCTTGGTATTGGCGAACCAGCGGCTGTCCCAGGTCCGGTTGATGCCGAC
>JBCCMW010000395.1:0-3500 GCA_039026175.1 Pseudomonadota bacterium | reverse complement strand
TCTCGATCACGTCGCCCGCGCCGTGGTCGTAGATCGCGCGCACCCGGCCGAGGCGCGCGCCGCCGGTGTCGCGCACCTCTAGCCCGATCAGGTCGGCGTGGTAGTACTCCTCGTCGTCCAGGGCGGGCAGGGCGGCGCGCGGGACGTAAAGCCGGGTGCCGCGCAACGCTTCGGCCGCATCGCGCGTGTCGACGCCGGTAAGACGGGCGGCGAAGCCCTCCTTGATCGGTCTGCCCAGGGCGATGGCGAAGCGGCGGGTCCCGTCCTCGTTCTCGACCGGACCATAGGCGGCGATGGCAGCCGGGTCGGCGCAGAAGCTCTTGAGCCGCACGTCGCCGCGCACCCCGTGGGCGCCGGCGATCGCGCCGACGCAGACCCGCTTGATGCCGTCCTCGACCATGCTCGTGCGGCCTGCCCGATGGCTGTCGATGCGCGGTGGCGTCCGAAGGACCCGGACCTCAAGGCCCGGAGGGCCTGAGCACCCCTAGCCCAGCCAGCCTCGGGGCGCCTTCGGCGGGTCGGGGGTCCGGGCCCTTCGGGCGCCGGGGGCGGTCACTCGGCCGCCTGCTCCTCGGCGGCGGGGGTCTCGGCCTCGGCTTTGGCGGCTTCCTCGGCCTCGCGCCGGGCGGCTTCCTTGTCGGCGCGTTCCTGGGCGCGTTCCTGGGCCTTTTTGCCGGGCTCGGCCTTTTTTGGGTTGCTGCGCTCGGCCTTCTCGCGCAGGCCCGCGGCTTCCAGAAAGCGCGCCACCCGGTCGGTCGGTTGCGCCCCGATACCCAGCCAATGCTGCACCCGCTCGACGTTCATCTGTACGCGTTGCTCGCTGTCCTTGGGCAGCAGCGGGTTGTAGGTCCCCAGCTTTTCGATGAAGCGGCCGTCGCGGGGCATCCGGCTGTCGGCCGCCACGATGCGGTAGAACGGCCGCTTCTTCGAGCCGCCGCGGGCCAGTCTGATCTTGATCGCCATGTCTGTCTCCTGTCTCGTCTCTGGCGTGGGCGGCGGCACTGGCGCGCGCCCGGGATGCGGTCGCTCTCGGTGCGGGCGCGGCGCTAGTCGTCGCGCAGCCGCTGGTGGTGGCGGATCACTTCATCCACGATGAACCGGCGCACCTTGCGGGCGAAGTCGGGGTCCAGCCCCGCCTCGACCGACAGCGTTTCAAGCCGGGCGATCTGGCGCGCCTCGCGCGAGGGATCGGCGGGCGGCAGGCCGTGCCGGGCCTTCAGCCGTCCCACCTGCTGGGTGCATTTGAAGCGCTCGGCCAGCGTGTGCACCAGGATGGCGTCCAGGTTGTCGATCGAGTGGCGCAGACCCTGCAGCAGCACCTCGGCGCGCTGCTCCGTCTCGGCGACGCCGACACCCGGCCCGCCGACACCGGGCTCCGCGACACTGGGCCCGCCGGCATCCGGCCGGTCGACCCTGGGCCCGTCGACCCTGGGCCCGTCGACCCTGGGCCCGCCGACACTGGGCCCGCCGACACTGGGCCCGCCGACACTGGGCCCCGCGACACTGGATCCGACGGCACCCGGCCCGCTGACACTGGGGCCGTCGCTGCCGGGGCGGTCTGCGGTGCCGCTCATGCGGGCTCCCCCGTTCCTT
Organism: Pseudomonadota bacterium; assembly: GCA_039026175.1. Classification (GTDB taxonomy): domain Bacteria; phylum Pseudomonadota; class Alphaproteobacteria; order Rhodobacterales; family Rhodobacteraceae; genus Thermohalobaculum. The sequence continues at coordinate 1,907 of JBCCMW010000395.1, read as the reverse complement.
GGCCTTGGCCTTGGCCTTGGCCTTGCCCTTGGCCGTGACCTTCGTCCTGCCCTTCGCCCGGGCCCTGCCCAAGGGCCGGTGGCTGCCCCACGCCCGGTCCCTGGGACACGCCGCCGTCGGCCGTGCCGACGGGCATCGCATCGGTCGGCGCGAGGCGATAGACGTCGCGCTCGATGTCGTCGGGGAAGCGCTCGCGCGCGATCACCTCGCCGCCCAGACGCCGGGCCAGCCGGTGCGCGGGCAGGTTGTCGTCCTGAATGTGCGTCTCGACCGATGGCCAGCCGAGCGAGTTTACCGCGAAGGACACGATCGCCTGGCTCGCCTCCAGCGCCAGACCGGTGCCGCGCGAGTGGGGCAGCAGCCACCAGGTCAGCTCGTGCCGGGGCCAGCCCTCGGGGTGCCAGAGACCCGTGCCGCCCACGACCTGGCCGTCGTCGCGGCGCACCAGCATCCAGACCCCGAACTGCTTTAGGTGCCAGTGACCGATATCCTCGGCCAGACGGCGCCACACCTGGTCGCGGCGCAGCACGCCGCCCTTCCAGCGCGCGGCCTCGCTGTCGGTGTAAAAGGCGGTGTAGGCCCAGAGATCGCGCGCCTCGGGCGGGCGCATCGTCAGCCGCTCGGTGGCGAGGGTGGGGAACTTGTTCATCGTGGCCTTCATCGCCGCGTCACGCCTGTACGCCAGTCGCATCGGCCCGCGCGCCAGCCGCGGTGGGGCCTGGGTGGCGGTAGACCGCCATCCGGCCGTACTGGGCGTGTGTGACGTGGCCGTCGAGCGTTGCACCCAGCCGCTCGGCCAGCCGGATCGAGCGCGCGTTGGCCGGGTCGATCAGGCTGATCACCGTGTCCCAGCCGAGCGCGCCGTAGGCATGCTCTCGCGCCGCCGCAGCCGCCTCGAACGCGATGCCGCGGCCGACGGCGCGGTCCAGAAGGGTCCAGCCGATCTCGGCCTCGGGCCAGCCTTCGGGGAACCAGAGCCCGACGTTGCCGCAGAAGGTACCGGTCGCGCGCTCCTCGACCGCCCACATGCCATAGCCCCGCATCGCCCAGTGGCCGAGGTATGCCGCCAGCGTTCGCCATACCACGTTGCGGTGGATCGGGCCGCCCACATAGCGGGTGTCGCCGCGGGCGTAGAAGTCGACCCAGGCCTGGAAATCGCGCTCGGCCGGTGCGCGCAGGGTCAGCCGTTCGGTCTGCAGCACTGGAATGTCGGGCAGCGCGCTCATGACGCCAGCGCCGCGGGGCTGGGATGGCGGAAGACCAGGCAGGGGTCGGTGTCGGGCTTCTCGGCGTCCGGGTCCAGGGTGCAGCCCAGCCGCTCGGCCACCGCGATCGAGCGGCGGTTGGCAGGGTCGATGTAGCTGACGCAGCCGGCCCAGCCCAACCGGGCATAGGCGTCGGCCCGCGCTGCGGCCGCGGCCTCGGTCGCGATGCCGCGGCCCTCGGCGCCCTCGAACAGCAGCCAGCCGATCTCGGGCTCGGGCCAGCCCTCGGGCCGGTTGCAGCCGACGCCGCCCAGCAGCCTGTCCGAGCCTTTCTCGCGCACCGACCACAGGCCGAAGCCGCGGATCTGCCAGTGCCCGAGCTGCGAGGCGAAGCGGCGCCAGGCGTCGCGCCGGTCGGGCGAGCGGCCGCCCGCGTACACCGCCCGGGGGCTGAGACGGAAGGCGATCCACGGCTCGGCCTCGTCCGGCACGGGCCGGGTCAGCACCAGCCGCTCGGTCTGCAGCACGGGCGTGGGCGCGACGATCGCCTCGCCCGCCCGCATATCCTCGGGGCTCATGCCGCGCCCTCCGTGGTGCCGGGTTGAGAGCGGGTCGCGCCCGCCCGCCGGCCCGCGCGCCTGCCCGGCCGGCCGGCCGTGCGGCCGTCGCGGGTGCCACCGTCGCCGATGGCGCCGGGCGCCG
>JBCCMW010000394.1:0-3505 GCA_039026175.1 Pseudomonadota bacterium | reverse complement strand
GCGGGTGGCGGGCCGGGTCAAGGATCGCCGCCAGGCGACCGCGCATCGGCGTGTCCTTGAGGCGGCCCGCCACCCGCACCACGCTAGAACATAAGCCCCCAGGGCTTCTAACAGCCCACCCCCTTCCCCTTGGCGGCGCGACCGGGGCCCTGACCGGTCGCCCAGTATCGAGGATCGCGGCGACCAGCCGCGATGCCGCTCGGTCGGAGGCAACCGGTCAGAAAGTCTGGTCGTAGGCGCCGACCGACGGCTCGCTCCGGATCACGGCGTCCAGGGCCTCGAAGATTGCGCGCAGCTCTTCGCGGCTCTCGGCCGTTTCGCACACCACCACCAGGTTCGGCGTGTTCGAGGACGCGCGCACCAGGGCCCAGGCGCCGCCCTCCAGCATCACGCGTGCGCCGTTCACGGTGACCAGGCCGGTGATCCGGCGCGGGCCGAGAAGCGCGCCCGCCTCGGCCATCGCCGCGAGGCGCGCGGTCAGCCGCTCGATCACCGCGTACTTCTCCTCGTCCGGGCAGTGCGGCGACATCGTCGGCGTGGCGTGGGTCACAGGCAGGGCGCGGCGCAGGTCGGCCATGCTGCTGTCGGGGTTGCGGTCCAGCAGCTTGCAGATCTCGACCGCCACGCGCATGCCGTCGTCGTAGCCGAGCCCGATGGGCGGGGCCAAGAAATAGTGGCCCGACTTCTCGAACCCTGCCAGCGCGCCCAGATCGTGCACGCGGCGCTTCATGTGGCTGTGTCCGGTCTTCCAATAGTCGGCCTTGGCCCCGCCCTCGATCAGCACCGGATCGCTGGCGAACAGGCCGGTCGACTTGACGTCGGCCACGAACGTCGCACCGGGGTAGAGCCGGATCAGGTCGCGCGCCAGGATCACGCCCACCTTGTCGGCAAAGATCTCTTCGCCCTCGTTATCGACCACGCCGCAGCGATCGCCGTCGCCGTCGAACCCCAGCGCCAGGTCGGCCCCGCTCTCGCGCACCGAACGGGCCATGTCGTGCAACATCTCCATGGCTTCGGGGTTGGGGTTGTAGTTGGGGAAGGTGAAGTCGGGCGTCGTGTGACTGTCGACCACCTCCACCCCGATCCGGCGCAGCACCTCGGGCGCGAACATCGAGGCGCTGCCGTTGCCGGTGGCGCACACCACCTTGAGCGGGCGCGACATGCGGAAATCGCCGACCAGATCGTCGAGATAGCGCTCGCGCACGCCGTCCACGCGCACATAGCGCCCGCCGTCGCGGGTGATACCGTGCCCGCCCAGCACGATGTCGCGCAGCTTGGCCATGTCGGCCGGCCCGTGGGTCAGCGGGCGATGCATGCCCATCTTGACCCCGGTCCAGCCGTTGGGGTTGTGGCTGGCGGTCACCATCGCCACGGCCTGCGCGTCCAGCGCGAACTGCGCATAGTAGGCCATCGGCGTGATACAGGGGCCGATGTCGCGCACCTCGGCGCCGCCGGCCATCAGCCCGATCGTCAGCGCCTGTTTGATCGTTAGCGAGTAGGAGCGGTAGTCGTTCCCAACCGCCACCACGGGGGGCAGCGCAGCCTCGTGCAGTTGGGTGGCAAGGCCGAGGCCCAGCGCCTGGATGCCCAGAAGGTTGATCTCCTCGGGAAAGCGCCAGCGCGCATCGTACTCGCGAAAGCCCGTCGGCTTGCACATCGGCAGCCACAGGCTGTCCCAGGTGTTGTGCTCGACCGTGGCGGCGGGCGCGGGCAGCGGTGGCGGCGTCGGCGCAAGGGTCATGGGCCCGTCCTCGTCCTGGTCCTTCGGCGTCGTCTCTGTCGTCGGTCTGCGGCCGGGGGCCCGGCCCTGATCGATCGTCCGAGCGGTGGCGCCGTGCGGCCATGCTGCACGCCCGACCGCAGGCTTGTCGCAAGGGAACGTAGCCGGATGGCTAACGCGTGGTTGGTTTGCGGCACCCGTGTGTCCCGCCCGCCCCTGGCGACTGCGGGCCCGCCGGACCGACGGCGCGGTTCCCCCGGCCCGCTTCCCCGGGCGCAGATCCCTCGGCCCGGTTCGGTGGGCGCAGATCCCCCAGGGCAGCTCCCCCGGCGCAGATCCCCCGGCGCAGATCCCCCGGCGCGGGGCTATCGCCAAGGGTCATCGGCGCGCGTCTCAGCCCGGCTTTACGGCGCGGTCCAGCGCTGCCAGCGTGCCGATCAGCCAGTCCATCGCCGCGAGCGGGATCATGTTGGGCCCGTCCGAAGGCGCGTTGTCCGGGTCGGGGTGGCATTCGACGAAAAAGCCCGCCACGCCCACCGCCGCAGCGGCGCGGGCCAGCACGGGCGCCATGCGCCGGTTGCCGCCCGAGGCGCCGCCCAGCCCCCCCGGCGCCTGCACCGAATGGGTGGCATCGAAGATCACCGGATAGCCCGTCGCCGCCATCTGCGGCAGTCCCCGCATGTCGACGATCAGCGTGTTGTAGCCAAAGGCGGTGCCCCGCTCGCACAGCATCAGCCGCTGGTTCCCAGTCGAGGCCAGCTTGGCCGCCACGTTGGCCATATCCCAGGGCGCCAGGAACTGCGCCTTCTTGACGTTGACCGGCTTGCCTGTGGCCCCGGCGGCCAGCAGCAGGTCGGTCTGGCGCGACAGAAAGGCGGGGATCTGCAGCGCATCCACCACGGCCGCGACCGGCGCGCACTGTTCGGGCAGGTGCACGTCGGTCAGCACCGGACAGCCGATCTGGCGCCGTACCTCGGCCAGCACCGCCAGGCCTGCGTCCAGCCCCAGGCCCCGCTGGCCGCCCAGCGAGGTGCGGTTGGCCTTGTCGAACGAGGCCTTGAACACCAGCGCCATGCCGTGGGCGGCGCAGCGTTCGGCCAGCTGCCCGGCGATGGCGACGGCGTGTTCGGTGCTCTCGGCCTGGCAGGGCCCGGCGATCAGCGCGGCGGGGCGGTCGTTGGCAAAGGTCGCAGCGTGCGCGCCCTCGCCCACGGTGACGGCGCGCGGCGCAGCGGCGTCCGGTACGGGCACCAGGGCCTCGGGCAGGGCCGCTCGGGGAGCAGGATCGCGCACTCTGTCGAGCGACGCGCCGGGCGACGTATCGGGCAACGTGTCGGGCGACGCGCCGGGCAACGCGCCGGGCGACGCGCCGGGCAGCGCCCCAGGCGACGCGCCGGGTAGCGCCCCAGACAACGTGTCGCGCGGCACGCCGGGCAACGTGTCGGGCAACGTGTCGGGTGGCGCTTCGGGGGGCGCGTCGGGCGACGTGTTGGGTGAGGTGTCGGGCAACGGGATACCTCCGTGGCGCGCGGGCCGTGCCGCGCCCCTGCGTTCTAGGCCCCGTTCTAGGCCCTGGGCCGGCCTGCGTCACCTGTCCTCGCCGCGCGTGCCCGGGGGCCTCTCAGCGCGGCGGCGGCGGTTCGACGCGCCAAGCGGCGCGATGCCGCGTGTCGGCGGGGCTGGCGGCCGGCGCCCGGGCCCGCTTCTATGGACACCGAGCGAGGCGATGCGCGCGAGGAGGCGCCGGCCATGCGCACATCCGCCGCGGCCCGCCCGGCCGCCATC
>JBCCMW010000393.1:0-3507 GCA_039026175.1 Pseudomonadota bacterium | reverse complement strand
CTCTACGGCGTCACGGGCTCGGGCAAGACCGAGGTGTACCTGGAGGCCGTCGCCGCGTGCCTGGCCGCCGGGCGCCAGGCGCTGGTCCTGGTGCCGGAGGTCGCGCTCACCGGCGGCTTTCTGGCGCGGGTCGAAGCGCGCTTCGGCGCCCGGCCGGCCGAATGGCACCACGGCGTCGCGGGGCCCGAGCGGCGGCGGGTCTGGCTGGGGGCGGCCGAGGGGCGGGCGCCGTTGGTGATCGGCGCGCGCTCGGCGCTGTTCCTGCCCTTCGCGGACCTCGGCCTGATCGTGGTGGACGAAGAGCACGAGGCGTCCTTCAAGCAGGAGGACCTGGTCCACTACCACGCGCGCGACATGGCGGTGCTGCGCGCCTCGATCGACGGGGCGCGGGTGGTGCTGGCCTCGGCCACCCCGGCGCTGGAGACCTGGGCCAATGCCGAGGCGGGCAAGTACCGCCGGCTGGACCTGCCCGCGCGGTTCGGCGCCGCGGTGATGCCCCGGGTGCGGCTGATCGATCTGCGCGAAGAGACGCCCGAGCGCGACCACTGGCTGTCCGAGCCGCTGGTCGCCGGCGTCCGGGCCCGGCTGGCGGCAGGCGAGCAGGCGCTGTTGTTCCTGAACCGCCGGGGCTATGCGCCGCTGATGCTGTGCCGGGCCTGCGGGGCGCGCTTTGCCTGCCCCGATTGCGATGCCTGGCTGGTGACGCACCGCTTCCGCCGGCGCCTGTTGTGCCACCAGTGCGGCTATGCCGAGCCTATCCCCAGCGCGTGTCCCTCCTGCGGGCGCGACGACCGGCTGGCCGCCTGCGGCCCCGGGGTCGAGCGGCTGGCCGAGGAGGCGGCGACGCTGTTCCCCGGCGCGCGGATCGAGGTGATGTCCTCGGACCTTGCGCTGGGTCCCGCCGATGTCCAGTCGCGCCTGGCCGCGATCGCGCGGGGCGAGGCGGACGTCGTGATCGGCACCCAGATGGTGGCCAAGGGGCACAATTTCCCCAACCTCACCCTGGTCGGCGTGGTCGATGCCGACATGGGGCTGGCGGGCGGCGATCTGCGCGCGGCCGAGCGGACCTTCCAGGTGCTGAGCCAGGTGGGCGGGCGCGCCGGCCGGGCCGCGCGGCCGGGCGAGGTGCTGATCCAGACCGCCAACCCCGGCCATCCGGTGTTCGCCGCCATGCTGTCGGGCGATGCCGAGGGGTTCTGGCGCGGCCTGGCCGAGACGCGCCACCAGGCCGGCATGCCGCCCTATGCGCGGCTGGCCGGCGTGATCGTCAGCGGCGAGGACGAGGGCAAGGTGACCGAGGTCGCCCGCGCGCTGGGCCGCACCGCCGGCACGGTCGAGGCCGCGGGCGCCGACGTCTGGGGCCCCGCGCCCGCGCCCATCGCCAGGGTGCGCGGGCGCCACCGGATGCGGCTGCTGGCCCGGGCGCCCAAGGGCGTGGCGCTGCAGGCGGCGCTCAGGGCCTGGATCGGCGGGATCAAGGTCCCCTCGGCCGTACGGGTTACGGTGGACATCGATCCCCAGAGCTTTCTGTAGCCGTCGCCTGCAGCGGCTCCCCACGGCGCCCCCCTCCGCGGTGGCCCCCCCGCGGTGGCCCCCGGCCATGCCCCCCCCCCGCGGTGGTCCCCCGCCACGCCCCCTCCTTCAGTGGCCCCCCGCCACGGTCCCGGCCACGCCTCCCGCCAAGCCCCCGCCGCGATGGCCCCACGCTATGGGCCCGCCGCTATGGGCCCCCGCCACGGGCCCCCGCCACAGGCCCTCGCTACGGCTCCCGACGGCGGCCGTTCGCGCCCTTCTCTGGCACGCACTGTTGCGGTGCGGGCGGGGTTTGGCGCCTTGCCGGCGGGCGGCAAGCCAGCGCTGTTGCAAGCCTTAATGGGGCGTGCTAGCCGACCCCGGACCTTGCGCGACCGTCCCTTTCGCGCATGCGCCGACAACCCTCCCCGCAGCGGTCGGACGCCGGCGCCGGGGGCCAGCGGAAAGGCAGAATGTGGCTCAATCGACCGTCACCTCCGGGGTCGCCGAGCGCTATGCGACCGCGCTCCTGGATCTCGCGCTGGAGCAGAACGCGGTCGACGCCGTTGCCGCCGACGTCGATGCCCTGGGCGCGGCGATCGACGCCAGCGACGATCTGCAGGCCATGCTGGAGAGCCCGCTCTACAAGCGCGAGGAACAGAGCCGCGCCATCGCCGCGCTGGCCGATGCGATGGGCCTGGGCCCACTGGTGCGCAACACCGCGCTGGTGATGGCGGGCAAGCGGCGGCTGTTCGTGCTGCGCGGCGCGCTGACCCGGTTTCGCCAGCTGCTGGCCGCGCACCGCGGCGAGGTGACGGCCGACGTGATCTCGGCCAAGGCCCTGACCAAGGCGCAGCACGCGGCGCTGACCAGGACGTTGAAAAAGGCGCTTGGCCGCGAGGTCGCGCTCGATACCGCCGTCGATGAGAGCCTCATCGGCGGGCTTGTCGTCCGGGTAGGCTCGCGGATGATCGACACGTCGATCCGCTCGCAGCTGGCCCGCCTGCAGCAATCCATGAAAGAGGCCGGCTGATGGGCATCCAGGCATCGGAAATCTCGTCGATCCTGAAGGATCAGATCGCCAACTTCGGCCAGGAGGCCGAGGTGGCCGAGATCGGCCGGGTGCTGAGCGTCGGCGACGGCATCGCCCGCGTCTATGGTCTGGACCAGGTGCAGGCCGGCGAGATGGTCGAATTCCCGGACGGCACCCGCGGCATGGCTCTGAACCTGGAGGTCGACAACGTCGGCGTCGTGATCTTCGGCGACGACCGCGCGATCCGCGAGGGCGACACCGTCAAGCGCACCAATTCGATCGTCGACGTGCCCTGCGGCAAGGGCCTGCTGGGCCGGGTTGTCGATGCGCTGGGCAACCCCATCGACGGCAAGGGCCCGGTGATGTTCGACGAGCGGCGCGTGGCCGACGTCAAGGCGCCCGGCATCATCCCGCGCCAGTCGGTCGAAGAGCCCATGGCGACCGGCATCAAGTCCATCGACGCGCTGATCCCCATCGGCCGCGGCCAGCGCGAGCTGATCATCGGCGACCGCCAGACCGGCAAGACCGCCATCGCCGTCGACACCATCCTGAACCAGAAGAGCTATAACGAGGCCGCGGGCGACGACGAGAGCAAGAAGCTCTACTGCGTCTATGTCGTCGTCGGTCAGAAGCGCTCGACCGTTGCGCAGCTGGTGCGCAAGCTCGAGGAGAACGGCTCGCTCGGCTACTCGATCGTCGTGGCGGCCACTGCGTCCGAGCCGGCGCCGATGCAGTACCTGGCGCCCTATTCGGCCTGTGCGATGGGCGAGTACTTCCGCGACAACGGCATGCACGGGCTGATCATCTACGACGATCTCTCGAAGCAGGCGGTCGCGTATCGCCAAATGTCCCTCCTCCTCCGCCGGCCGCCCGGACGTGAGGCGTATCCGGGCGACGTCTTCTACCTGCACTCGCGCCTTCTCGAGCGCGCGGCGAAACTCAATGAGGACAACGGGGCCGGG
>JBCCMW010000392.1:0-3508 GCA_039026175.1 Pseudomonadota bacterium | reverse complement strand
TCACCGGAAACACCGACCCGGGCGACGCCGCCCCGAGCGACAGCGTCCCGAGCGACGTTGCCCGAAGCGACAGCGCCCCGAGCGACACCGCTCCAAGCGACGCCGCCCCAAGCGACACGGCCCCGAGCGACAGCATCCCGAGCGACGTTGCCCGAAGGGACAGCGCCCAGAGCGACACCGACCCGGGCGACGCCGACCCGGGCGACGCCGACCCGAGCCCCGTCGACCGGGGCCCCATCGACCGGGGCCCCATCGACCGGGGCCCCGTCGACTGGGGCCACGCCGACCCGCCACGCAGCGTCGCGCGCAACCCAGACCGTGCGCGCGACGACCGACGCGGCCGAGCCCGAGCCCGCCAGCGCACGGGATGCGCTCTACCGCCCGCCGGCACCCTATCCCGTCTCGCCCACCCGCGCGCTCTGGCGCGCCATCTCCAGCTTCGAGCGCGATCTCATCACCCTGCTGCCCGGCGAGGCATATCGCCCCGTCGACATGATGCTCGGCGTCTCGCGCCGCGGGATCTTCCTGCTGAACGATCCCGCCACCGTGCGCCGGATCATGGTCGAGGACCGGGCGATCTTCCCCAAGTCCGACCTGATGGTCGGTGCGCTCGCACCGGTGGTGGGCGACGGGCTGTTCGTGTCGGAAACCCCGGTGTGGGAGCGCCATCGCCGGATGATCGACCCGGCCTTCGCCCACATGCGCATCGGCCGCGCCTTCGCCCACATGGCCGCCGCCGTCGACGATGCCGAACGCCGCCTCGAAGAGGCGGCGGCCGCCGGCACAGCGCTCTCGCTCGACGCAGAACTCTCGGGGCTGACGGCCGATATCGTTTACCGCACCATCTTCTCGGAGACCCTGGACGGCGCGGCCGCGCGCGAGGTGTTCGAGGCCTTCAACCGCTTCCAGCACGCCGTCGCGAACGTGCAGCTCGATGTGCTGTTGCTGCGACGCGGGTTTTCCGCCGTGCGCCAGCCCAAGGCCGCGCACCGCGCCGCTGCACGCATCCGCGCGCTGATGCAGGCCAAGATCGACGCGCGCCGCGCCCACCGCGGCACACCGTTCGACGATCTGGCCGGCGACATCCTGGCCGCGCGCGATCCGGACACGGGGGCGCGCTTCGACGACCGCGCCGTCCTGGACGAGATCGCGACTTTCTTCATGGCCGGACACGAGACGACGGCCAGCGTCCTCTGCTGGGCGCTTTTCATCCTGTCCCAGCAACCCCGGACGGTCGCCCGGATGCGCGCCGAGATCGACGCGACGGTCGGCGCCGGGCCGATCGACGCCGCGGCGGTCAAGCGCCTCTCGTTCACGCGCTGCGTGTTTCGCGAGACGCTCCGGCTCTATCCGCCGGTGACGTTCCTCGCACGGGTGGCAGCACGCGACGCCAGGATCGGCGATCTGGCGATCCCGCGCGGTGCGATGGTGCTGGTCAGCCCCTGGACGCTGCACCGCTGCGAGGGTTTGTGGCCCGCGGCCGACCGGTTCGACCCCGACCGCTTCGCTCCGGGGCGCGAGGAGGCGATCCCAGCCGGGGCGTCGATCCCGTTCGGTCTCGGCCCCCGGCTCTGCATCGGCACCGCGTTCGCCACGATGGAGGCGGTGCTGATCCTGGCCGCCTGGATCCGGCGCTGGGACCTGGAGGTCGAGGCGCCGGAGCGCGTGCGCCCGGTCGCGCGCCTCACCACCCGGCCGGCGCGCGAGATCCGCTTTCGCCTCCGCCCGCGCCGCGACGGCTGACCCCGCCACGCCCGGGACGACCCCACCGACGCGCGCCTCCGGCGCTGGGAGCGAACGCGCGCCTCCGGCGCTGGGGGACGACGCGCGCCTCCGGCGCTGGGGGCAAAGGCGCGCCTCCGGCGCTGGGGGGCGTCCGGGCCCTCCGGGCGCAACCGTGCAGAACGGCCGCCGCTGGCCCGTTGCCGGCAGTGCCGAGCCATGCCAGCGCATCGCGTCGCATCGCCCGAAGGGCCCGGAAACCATCGCGCCGAAGGCGCGCGTGCTCCCCACAGAGCCGAAGGCGCGCGTGCGCCCCCCAGCGCCGAAGGCGCGCATGCGCCCCAGCGCCGGTTGCGCGCAAGTCGCTCGCGATAGACGGCCCGCGGGCTACCAGCCGCGGTGGCGGCGCAGCCAGGCGTGGATCGGGCCGACCATCGACACCGTGATCAAGATGCGCGCCACGTGGTGCGCCGAGACGAACACCACCCCGATCTCCAGCGACAGCGCCACCAGCGACATCTCGGTCACCCCGCCCGGGGCGAAAGCCAGCACTACCGCCTCGACATCGGCCCCCGCGCCGGGCCCGATCACCGGTGCCAACAGCAGCGCCAGCCCCAGCGCCAGCAGCAGCGCGGCGCCCACCGACAACGCCGCCCAGCCGAGCCCGCGCAGCGCCTCGCCTCGCGCCATGTCGACGAACCGCACACCGAGCGCAGTGCCCACGACATACTGCGTCAACGCCACCACGAAGCCCGGCGGATCCGCATCGGTCATCCCTGCCAGGTGCACCGCGGCCGACACGATCAGCGGCCCGGTGATCAGCGCCGCCGGCAGCCCGATCCGCCGGCCGCCCAGATAGCCGACCAGCGCCGCCCCCACCAGCACTGCCACGTCCGACAGCGTGAGCGCCGCAGGGTCGGTGCCGAGCGCGAGCCCCGCCGCACTGCCGACCGCGCGCCCCTCGTAGGCCGCGATCGCCAGCGGTACCATCAGAATGCACAGGATCAGCCGCGCGAACTGCAACAGCGTCAGCGTGGGGACGTCGGCGCCTGCCTTCTCGCCCATCGCGACCGCTTCGATCAGCCCGCCCGGCATCGCGGCATAAAACGCCGTCACGCGCGGATAGCCCCCCGCCCGGCGATAGATCGCATAGGACATCGCCATCGCCACGGGCAGGTACAGCGCCAGCGCCGACAGAGTGACCAGCCAGGTCGCCGCCTGCTCCCACCCCACCGCACCGACCTGCCCGCCGATCGCGACACCGATCACCGGCACCAGCACGAAGCGCAGGTTCACCGGGAACGTCGGCGCCGCCCCCAACACCCGGAGCCCGCCGATGGCCGCTCCCGCCGTGACCAGCAGCGGGCCCGAGAGCCAGGGCAGCGGCAGCCCCGCGCCGTGCGCCAGCCCCGCCCCCGCCAGCGCCAACGCCAGGGTGACGAGCAGCGGTGCCACGGCATGTTCGGTGCGCGCGATCCAGATGCGGCCGAGCGCCCAGCGCCGCCAGGCGGGCCGGGGCGCTTCGCCCGCCGCCCGCGCGGAGGGCGCAGACGCGGCGGCGGCCGTGGAATCGCCACGCTCTGACATGGTCGCTCTCGTCTCCGATCCGATCGCTGCGGGCGCACCGCAGCCGCGCCCCTACCGAGCGCGCGCCCCGGCGCCGCGGTCCCGACGCGGCATGCCGGCTGTGCCCCGCCGACCCCCGCGCCGGGCGTGCCCAAGGCCCTGCCGCACCTGCGGCGATGCGCCGGCGGCGCGCGGGTCCGATCCCGCGGCGGTGCGCCGG
>JBCCMW010000391.1:0-3530 GCA_039026175.1 Pseudomonadota bacterium | reverse complement strand
CGCGCAGCGGCGGTCAGCCCGGCCCCGCACGCGCAGCGGTGCTCAGCCCGGCCCCGCACGCGCAGCGGTGCTCAGCCCGGCCCCGCACGCGCAGCGGTGCTCAGCCCGGCCCCGCACGCGCGCAGCGGCGCTCAGCCCGGCCCCGCACGCGCAGCGGTGCTCAGCCTAGCTTGCGGACCGTGTCGCCGGCCGAGACGGTGCCGTCGCGCGTGACCCGGCAATAGATGCCGCGCAGCCGGTGGCGCCTGCCCGCGCCGGTGTTGACGAACAGGCAGGCCGCGCGGCCGTAGCGCTCGATGAACTTCTGGCAGCCGTTGTGCGGCTCCTCGGTCACCACCAGCTCGACGTCGCCGATTGCCAGCCTGGTGCCCGGCGGCGTGTTGGCGGGGGTCAGATCCATGTCGATGAACAGGTTGTCGCCCGCGGGGGCCCAGTCTTCGGGCCCGCCGGCGATGGCGCGGATCACGCGCGACATCATCAGGCAGATCTGCACGTCGGGGTGGGGCGCGCCGTCGTCGGTCTTGCGCCAGCAGCCTTTGGCCCAGTGATCGCCCTCGACACCGCCGGCCAGGGTGAGGCGGACGCTGGACGGCGTCTGCCGCGCGCCGACGGCGGGGCGCACGGTGATCAGGTCCAGCCGCCCGTCCTGCTTGGGCGCGGCCAGGATCTGGGGCATGGCGGCCTGCAGCTCGGCCATCCCGCGGTGGGGCAGGGCCACGGCCGACGGCGCGGTGGCCGCCGTCCCGGTCTCGGCCATGTCGCCGGGGGCGGTGGTCGTCTCCATCGGCTGCTCTCCTGACGCTGCTCGACGTGATCCGGGCGCAACTACAGCACAGGTGCGCCAGGCTGTCGCCCTCGCCAAACGGCCGATGCGGACGCCGAGGCGACACCGCCCGGCAGCGGGCCACTACCCCTTGAGCCCGATCTCGCGCAGCCGCTCGTCCAGGAACGCGTCGGCGGTGGTGCCGGGCTTCAGCACCACCTCGGGCCGCGGATGCAGGAACATGGGCGAGGAGAAGCGCGGCTTGGACGCCCGCTCGGCCGAGGGGTTGACCACCTGGTGCACGGTCGCCGGGTAGTAGCCGCCCGTCGCCATGTCCAGCATGTCGCCCGCGTTCACGACCATCATGCCCGGATCGCAGGGCACGGCGTGCCAGGTCCCGGCGGTGTCCTGCGCCTCGAGCCCCGGCTCGGAGCCCGCCAACAGGCAGGTGATCAGGTTGATGTCCCCGTGGGCGGCGGCGCGCACGGCACCCGGCTCGGGCGCCGTTTCCTGGGCGGGATAGTGCAGGATGCGCAGCAGGTTCATGCCCGATCCCCGCAGCATGGCGGGCAGGGGTTCGGACAGCGTGTCCCGGATCTCGGCCGGGGTCTCGGCCTGCAGCCATTCGAGCAGCGTGATGCCCACGGCCACTAGGTCGTCGTAAAGCGCGCGGGTCAGCGTCTCCTGCCCGGTGGGCACGGGTGCGTGGCCGTAGACGTGGAAGAATTCCTTGAGATCCTTGACCGCGCTGTCCTTGGCGTTTTCCGAGCGGAAGGGGAAGTACCCCTCGGCCGCGCCCGGCTTGCGCGTCCAGGCGTGCTTGTCCTCGGACCCGAAGAAGCCCGCCCAATTGTCATAGAGCGCTGCGATCCGCTCGGGCGCGATGGGGTGGTCGGTGAGCACCGCGAACCCCGTTTCGTGCAGCGAGCGGGCGAAGGCCGCGGGGGCGGCGGGGTCGGTGTAGCTGACGGTAGCGATGTCGAACATCGGCGGTCTCCCGGTGGTGGCGGTCTCCCGGTGGTGGTGGGGTCAGGGTAGCCGGCCCGAGCACAGCGTGTCGATCAGCCGCCGCCGCAGCGCCGGGCCGTTGGCCGACACCGCCACGAGCGTGGGCTTGGCGCCGGGGGCGGGCACGCAGCCGCCCGCAGCCGCTCCGTCGGGGGCCACGCTCAGGGGCACGGGCCGGGTTTCCAGCAGCGCCGGGTCCTCGGCCGCCATCATCGCCACGGGGTCGTGCAGGAAGCAGCCGGTAAAGCCGCGGGTGCGGGTGTGGAACGCGTCGTAGAACGCCAAGGCATGGCGCAGGAACGCGCCGGCGCGGGGGCTGGCGGTCGGCATCGGGTCCAGGTCGTCGGGGTAGAGCCGCACGGTCTCGGTCACGTCCAGGCCCACCATGGTGACGTCCCAGGGGGCCGCCAGCACCGCGGCGGCGGCGTGGGGGTCGTTCCAGAAGTTCGCCTCGGCCGCGTCCGAGACGTTGCCGCGGTGGCGCCAGGTGCCGCCCATCAGCACGACGCGCGCCACGTCGTGGGCGATCTGGGGGTGATGCTGCAGGGCCAGTGCCAGGTTGGTCATGGGACCGATGGCGACCAGCACCAGCGCGCCCCGGTGCTGTGCCGCCGTCTCGGCCAGGAAGCGGTGCGCGGGCCGCGGGTCCAGCGGCCGGGCGGGGGCGGGCAGCGCCGCCTCGCCGAAGCCGCCGGTGCCGTGCACGAAGTCGGCCGGCGGGTGGCGCGGCTGGACCAGGGGGTTGCCCGCGCCCTCGGCCACGGGCACGTCCGCGCCGGCCAGGTCGACCAGTTGGCGCGCGTTGCGCGACGCGGTCTCGACCGGCACGTTGCCGTACACGGCGCTGAGGCCGACCAGATCGATCGTCGGATCGGCCAGCGCGCCCAGGATCGCCAGCGCATCGTCGCAGCCGGGGTCGGTGTCGATCACCATGGGGGTGGGGCGCGTCATGTGGGGTCTCCGACAGGCGGGGTAGCGTCTCCGACAGGCGGAGGGGCGGCGAGGAAGGCGTCGACCTCGGCCGCGTCCGGCACGGCGTCGCCCGCGCCCGGCCGGGTGACCTGGATCGCCGCGGCGGCGGCGGCGCGGCGGAGCGCTGCGGCGGCGTCAAGGCCCGCATCCAGGCCCGCAAGCGCGTAGCCCAGGAAACAGTCGCCCGCTCCGGTGGTGTCGACCGGCGTGACGGCGAAGGCGGGCACCGTCTGGGTGCCACCCTCGGCCCGCCAGGTCGCCCCCCGCGCGCCGTGGGTGACCAGCGTGGCCGGCACCGGGAGGGCCACGGCCTCGACGGCCAGGTGCGCCGCCAGCGCTGCCGCCTCGCCCTCGTTCACCGCCAAAAGGTCGGTGTGGGGCAGGACGGCGGCGCAGGCCTCGGGCTCGAACGGCGCGGCGGCGTGTGCGGTCTGCAGGCCCAAGGCACGGGCGCGGGCCATCGCCTCGGCCACCAGGGTGGTCTCGTTCTGCGTCAGCAGCCAGTCGCCGGGGCGCGCGCCCGCGAACAGCCGATCCAGCGTCGCCGCATCCAGCGCGCGGTTGGCGCCGGGGTGGAGGACGATGCGGTTCTCGCCCGCCCGGTCGACCAGGATGACGGCGTGGCCCGTGGTGGTGTCCAGCGTCGCCACCGCGCCCGTGTCCACGCCCGCTTCGGCCAGGCGCTCCAGCGTCCACGCCGCCCCGGGCCCGATGGCGCCGGCCAGGCGGACCGACGCGCCGGCGCGGGCGGCGGCGATGGCCTGGTTGGCGCCCTTGCCGCCCAGGT
>JBCCMW010000390.1:0-3543 GCA_039026175.1 Pseudomonadota bacterium | reverse complement strand
GCGGCGCGCGACGGGGGGCGGGCGGTGCGCGGCGGGGAGTGCGCGGCGCGCGACGGGGGGCGGGCGGTGCGCGGAGGGGAGTGTGCGGCAGGGGGCGGGCGCGTCACATCCCCTCGACCCGCTCGCGCGAGAGATAGCCGAACTTGCCCATCAGCTTGACCGGCGCCAGCCCCTCGTGAAAGCGATACCCGTCCTCCAGATGGAACGGATAGAAGGTGCTGCCGTCGGCCTTGACATAGCCGCGAACCAGCTCGCCCGGGCGGCGCGGGTCGGCCAGCCGCGCGATGCCGATCCCCTGGTTCATCTCGAAGGTGCGCAGGAAGCGCGGGCGCACCCGCCAGCGGCCCGAGGCGTCGATGTACCCCCACTTTTCGGTCGCCGGGTCCTGCGCGGGTGCAAGACCGCCGCTGAAGCTGCCGACCGCCAGATAGGCGTGGCGGATCCGGATGCGCCCGTCGCGGCCGATAAAGCCCCACCGTGCCCGCCGGTCGCCCGGATCGCCCCGCAGCACGCCCGCCAGACCGCCCTGGAACGCGCGCACCCGGTCGTGCACGAACGCGCCCACCGATTTGCCGTCGAGGTCGACGAAGCCGCGCTTGCCGCCGGCGGTGACCAGGGTCGAGCGCCCCTCGGACGGCGCATACAGCACGCGGGTACGCTGCTTGCTGGCGCGATAGCGCCCGAAGCGGCCGTTCTCGTCGATCAGCCGCCAATAGCCGTCGTCCAGCACCGCGCCGTAGAGGCCGCGCCAGGCCTGCACTTCGCTGAACCGCGGGCGCACGATCACGCCGCCGGCGGCTTTGACATAGCCCCAGCGGTTGCCTTCGCGCACCGCACATATCCCGTCGCGGCAGGTGCCGATGGCGTTGTAGCGCGGGCGGTGCGTGATGCGGCCGCTGCTGTGCATAATGCCCCACGCGCCGGCGCGCTCGAACGGCGCATGGCCGTCCTCGAAACGGCCGAAGTCGCCGCTGAGGGGGCCGTGAACCCGCGTCCCCGCCGTGTCGATGAACCAGCGCCGCTCGCCCTCGCGCACCAGCGCCCGGCCGCCGTAGAAGTTGCTGGCCTGGTCGTAGCGGGGGATCAGCGCAAAGCCGGTGCGTGCGGCCAGCCGGTCGCGCACGTCGGCGGTCAGGTAGCGGCTGCTGCCCAACCCCTCGGCCCGGGCAAAGCGCTCGATCTGGCCGCGCACGCGGGCGTCCAGGGCGGGGTCGCTGTCTTCCTCGGGCCAGCGCTCGGGCCCCACGGTCTGCCCCAGCGCCCAGACGACAAAGCGCCGGTCGTCGGCGTCCAGGCGCAGCGCCCGTTCCGCCTCGGCGCCGGCCTCTGGGTCGACATGAGGACAGCGGCGGCGGAGATCGGAGGCCAGCGCACCGGGGTCGAGCCCGGTGAACCGACCGCTGACCCACACCCCGTCGTCACGCATCGCCGTCGCGTGCACGCCCTGCAGCCGGGCGATCGCCGCGGCCAACTGGCGGTCGGCACGCGGGGCCCCGGTGCCCAGGTCCAGCGCCGCAGCGGCCACGCGCGTGTCGCCCACCACCATGCTGTGGCGGGTCAGTCGCGCAGGCTCGGTCTGCAGGCGCGGCTGGCCCCGCGTGTCATAGCGCACGGTCAGCCACAGCGGCGGGCGCCCCTGTTCCCAGATCGACCCGTCCGGCGCCACCAGCACGGCACAGTCGCGCCGATCTTCGGTCTGGTAGCGGATGTCGAGCGCCGCGGCGTCGGGCGCCTGGACGAGAACCGAGCCGAGCGCCAGCACACCCGCGCCCGCCGCAAGGGCCGAGGAGCGTGCCCGACCGCCGGCCCACCGCCGCCCTCGCACCGCCCCATTGCTGCCTGCCACCCAGTGCATGTTCGTCTCCGCTGCCAGCCGGTCGACGGGTGCCAGCCTAACCGAGCGGCGCATCCGCCGGAAACGCGGAATCCGCCCAGGTAACGGGTGCTCGCCTCCGGTGCCGGGCACAGGCGTTGGGCGCGGGTGCTGGGCGCGGGTTCTGGGCGCGGGTGCTGGGCGCGGGTGCTGGGCACTGGCGCTGGGCACTGGCGCTGGGCGAAGGTGCCGGGCACGGGTGCCGGGCACGGGCGCTGGGCCCGGGTGCTGCGACACGCCGACACGCCGGCCGCCGCCGCACGGCGCGGGCAACGGAACCGTCGCGCCGGGGCGATACAGAGAGAGACACGGCCGGGCCCGATGCCCCGACCGGCACGACACGACAGCCAGGCGCGCCCGGTGATCGGGCATCGGAGAGACACCATGACGGCAGGACGGATGGCGAGGACCTTGGCGACCGCGGCGGCGGTCCTGGCGGCTGTGCCGGTGGCGATGTCGCTCGCCGGCATGGACCGCGCCAGCGCCCAGTCCGCGGCGTGCGAGGCGGCGGGCGATGCAGCCGCCACCCGCGCCGCGTTCTATAGCGCGCTCAACGACTGGCGCGGGCGCGAGGGCCTGCCCGCGATGGCACCCGACACCGCGCTCGAGCGCGCCTCGGACAGCTATGCCTGCGTGATGGTCGAGCGCGAGCACTTCGACCATGTCGGTCCCGACGGCAGCACGCCGATGACCCGGGCCGCCGACACCGGCTATACCGCCTGTCTGATCGCTGAGAACATCGCCGCCGGCCAGGGCGACGCGGCCGAGGTGTTCCAGGCCTGGCTCGACAGCCCCGGCCACCGGCGCAACATGGCGCTGGACGATGCGTCGGATGTGGGCCTTGGCCTGACCATCCGGCGCGGCGGGCCGCAGGACGGGCTGCAGGGCCGGCCCTACTGGGCGCTGCTGCTGGGTCGCCGCTGCTGAACTGCGCGGCCGCGCTGCCCGTCTGTCGCGCTGCCCGCCTCCAGAGCGCGGGGACGAACGCCTGACAACACGTTTTTCGAGGCGCTTTAGGGCGCGCTTTTTGGGGGCGTTTGGCGGGCGCATCAAGGGGCGCCTGAGGGGGCGCTTGGGGGGGCGCTTGTCGGGACGCCGGTCGCAGCGCTTGACGGGGCGCTTGAGGGGGCGCTTGAGGGTGCGCTTGACGACGCGCTTGACGGGGCGCGGCCCATGGCGACGGTGGGCGGTGGCGGCGGGCGCCTGTGCGAGCCCGTGATGCCCGCCGCGACACCGCCAGCCAGGAGCGCACGACGATGAGCCCCGAGGACAGCACCGCCGGCGCGCCCCTAGCCGCCGGCCCAGCCCCCGGCATGCCGCCGGCACCCGGCGGGCTGCCCGGCCAGCGCGCGCTGATGGACGGGCGGGCGGTTTTCACCACCGCCTATGCGGTCATCCCCCACGGCGTGATGACCGACATTGTGGCCAGTCGCCTGCCCGGCTGGCACGACACCCGGGCCTGGATCCTGGCCCGACCGATGACCGGGTTCGCCGAGACTTTTGCGCAGCTGATGGTCGAGATCGCGCCCGGCGGCGGGGCCGAGCGCCCCGAACCCGACCCCGGCGCCGAAGGCGCGCTGTTCGTGACGGCCGGCATGCCCGAGCTCCGCATCGAAGGCGTCGTCCATCCCCTGGCGCCGGGCAGCTTTGCCTGGCTGCCGCCGGGCTGC
>JBCCMW010000389.1:0-3555 GCA_039026175.1 Pseudomonadota bacterium | reverse complement strand
GGGCGTCGCCTCGGCGATGTGCTTCGGCGGCGTGCTGGTGATCGGGCGCGCGGCAACCGACCGAGACGGACCCGACGCGGTGTTCTTTTCGTCGAGCCTGATCGTGGCCGTGGCGACGCTGCCGCCGGCGCTGTTTTTCTGGGAGATCCCGGTCGCAGCGGCGTTCTGGGGGCTATTGGCGCTGGTCGTCGCCGGCTCGGCGATGCGCAGCTATGCCGACATTCGCGCCTATGCCATCGGCGATGCCGGGTTCCTGGCGCCGTTCAACTATCTGCGGCTGATCACCGTGGGCGTCGCGGGTTACGTAATGTTCGACGAGACGATCGACGGCGCGACCGGGGTGGGCGGGGCGATCATCATCGCCGCCACGCTGTACATCGCGATCCGCGAATCGCAGCTCAGGCGCGAGGCCCGCGCCCGGGCGGCGGCGGGAGCGGTGGCGCAGACGCCCCGGGCGGGCCCCAAGGCCGAGCCGCCGGCGGGTCCCGTCACCGGGCCGGGGTCCGGGCCGCCGCAGGCGCCGTGAGCGTGTCTGCGCGCGGAAACGGCCGCACCGGCCGGCCCGCGACCGCATCGTAGCCGTAGAGCCAGTCCAGCCGGCCCGCCGCAAGGCCGGGGGCGAGGCGCGACACGGTGGCGATGGCGGCGTGCGCCACCACACGGCCGGGTCCGTCTGCGCGGTGGAACAGCCCCGCATTGTCGCGGCTGACCTGCTGCACCCGGCGCGCGCGGGGGCCCCGTTCGGCGCTCCAGGCAGCCAGCGCGGCGTCCAGCGGTCCCGGCGCGGCCACATGGCGGGCCAGCGCCGCGGCATCCTCCAGCGCCTGTGCAGCGCCCTGCGCCATGAAGGGCAGCATCGGGTGGCAAGCATCGCCAATCGCCGCTACCGGGCCGTCGAACCAGCGCGCTGGCGCCGGCCGGTCGTAGAGACCCCACAGCATCGGCGCCTCGACCGCCTCGATCAGGGCCGCCAGCGGCCGGGCGGCATCGGCAAACGCGACGCGCAGCGCGGCGGGGTCGCCCGGTGCAGACCAGCCCTCGCCCTCCCACGCCGTGCGCTCCTCGACCGCGACCAGATTGGCCAGCCGCCCTCGGTCGATCCAATAGGTGACGGCGTGGCGCCCGGGCGTTGCCCATACCGTGGCGTCGGGCGGGATCGTGCCGGGGGGCAGCGCGGCCGCCGGCACCGTGGCGCGCCAGGCGGTCTGGCCGGTATAGCGCACCGGCGGGCGCGGCTGACCTCCGTCGCCCAGCCTGTCGGCCAGCCGCGACCCGGCGCCCCCGGCGATCAACAGCAGATCGGCGTCGATCGCGGTTTCGGCCCCCTGGCCCAAACCATCGCCCATGCCATCGCGCGCGACGTTGTCAGCGCCAGTGCCCGCGACGGTGCCTGGGCCATCGGCCGTGCCCACGCCGACACCTGTGCCCGCGCCGGTGCGCTCGCTGTCACCTGCGCCCGCGCCTGCGTCCGGCACGAGGGTGACCGTGACGCCGCCGGACGCGGTCTCCCACCCGGTGACGGCAGTGGCGGGGCGGATCCTGGCGCCCGCGGCCTCGGCCGCCGCGGCCAGCGCCGCAACCAGGGCTGCGCGGTGCACGTGCAGATAGGGCGCGCCCCAGCGCGCGACCGCCGCCTCGCCCAGCGCCGCGCGGTACACGGGCCGGCCGCTGCGCCCGTCGGCCAGCACCGCGGCGCGCGGCTGAAACGCCGACATGGCCACGGCGTCGAGCGCACCGAGGGCTGCGAGACAGCGACAGGCATTGGGGCTCATCTGGATGCCGGCGCCCACGTGCTCGCGGATCTCGGCGCGCCGCTCGACCAGGGTGACGGCCCAGCCCGCGCGGGCCAGCGCGGCAGCGGCGGCCAGCCCGGCCACCCCGCCGCCCGCCACCACGGCACGCCGCGCGCCGCCCGGCGCGGCCATCAGCCGGCCGTCCGGGCGCGGGTTATCGGCGACGGGCCGTCGGGCATGGGATCGCGCGCGCGCTCAGCCCCGCGCGCCGGCCGCGATGCGCGGGGCGACGGTCAGCTCGAACACCTTCAGGCCCTTGTGCTGCTGGCTCTCGCCCACCCGCACGCTGGCGGTGAAGTGGCGCGAGGGGGTGAGCATCATGCCCGTGCGCGGCTCGGTGCCGCGGTCGACCACCAGGCGCGCGAACTGGAAGGCCAGCGCCTTGGCGTCCTGCGGGTCCATCATGCTGGGCAGCACTTCGATCTCGTAGTCGGTGAAGGCGGCGAGGCCCTTGGTCACCACCCCGTCGTGCAGGCTGGGGTCCGGCGACTTGGTAAACAGGTAGCGCAGCCACAGCTCGATCGGCGCGTGGCCGTCGATGACATAGTCGAACTGCTTGGCGAACTGCTCCAGCGGCACCGCGTTTTTGGCCGGATACCACAGCACGCCCAGCGCCTCGCACGCGCTGGCGACGGCGGCGGTGGCGGCGGTCACGGCGGCGGCGCGGTTAAAGGCACGGTCCAGCTTGGCCACCCCCCGCTCGCGCATGAAGCCCAGATCGCAGATCTCGATCCAGGCGCGGTGGCGGGCGATCCGCTCGGGTCCCTCGGGCCAGAGATCGGGATTGGCCCAGCGCTGCAGCGGGCCGCGGTGCTCCATGATGCCTTCGCGCGCGGCGACCCAGATGCCGACATGGTCGATCACCACGTACAGCATCTGCAGGCTTGAGGGACGGATCGGCAGGCCCAGCATGCCCGACAATCCATGGCCCTGGCTCATCTTGCGCATGTTGGGATGCAGCAGCACCCGCGCCCCCGACCCTTCGACGGTGCGCTCCATGCGCTTGACGATGTCGGTCATGTCGAGGTCGATGCCCTCGCGCAGCGGTAGGATCGCCGCGAAATGCGGCGTCTTGGATAGCTGCTGACGTGTCTTGCGCTCCAGCGCCGCCGACATCGCGCTCGTGCTCCTGTCCCACCCGTCCAAAGGTAGCCCCTGCACGTGTCCTGAAAAAGGCCAGAAGGGCGCATCGACGGCAGGAAAGACGGTCTAGATGGCGACCTCGCGCCGCAGGACGGGCCGGCCATCGGGGATCCGCGAAATGGCGCCGGTTTCGGCCGTGCGCACCGCGCGAAAGGCGCGGCCCGAATGGATCTCGGACCGCACCCTGCCTGCCGTGCCGACGGCTGTGCCGCGGATCAGCTATCCAGGAAGCTGCGGAGTTTGCGGCTGCGGCTGGGGTGCTTCAGCTTGCGCAGCGCCTTGGCCTCGATCTGACGGATACGCTCGCGCGTGACCGAGAACTGCTGCCCGACTTCCTCGAGCGTGTGGTCGGTGTTCATGCCGATGCCGAAACGCATGCGCAGCACCCGCTCCTCACGCGGGGTCAGGCTGGCCAGGACCCGGGTCGTGGTGTCCTTGAGGTTGGCCTGGATCGCGCTGTCCAGCGGCAGGACGGCGTTCTTGTCCTCGATGAAATCGCCGAGCTGGCTGTCCTCCTCGTCGCCGATCGGCGTCTCGAGGGAGATCGGCTCCTTGGCGATCTTCATCACCTTGCGGACTTTCTCCAACGGCATCTGGAGCTTGGCAGCCAACTCCTCTG
>JBCCMW010000388.1:0-3572 GCA_039026175.1 Pseudomonadota bacterium | reverse complement strand
GACGCGGGCGCCTCCGGCGGGTTCGCAGATCCGGCGCCTTCGGCGTCGGTGGCGTCGCGGTCGGCGGCGGCGCTGGCGAGCCGGGCATCCTCGCCGCTGGCGGCCCCGGCGGTCTGGGCATCCGCGGCGGCGTCTGGCGACACCGGCGCCCCCGGAGCGCCGGCAAGCGGGAGGGCCGCGCCGGCCGGGTCGGGGACCGCGGGGTCGGGAACCGCGGGGTCGGGGGTCGCAGGGTCGGGGGCGGCGGAACTGGGGGCCGCGGAACTGGGGTCCGCGCCGACGGCGGCGACTGGGGCGTCGGAGGCCGGCTCGGTGCCGGGCGCCTCGCCGAGGGCGGCGGCGAGGGCGGCGCGCCGTGCCTCGACGCTCATGCCGCCAAGATCGGTCGGCACTGCGTCGACGGCGCCCTGGGCCGCCCCAGCATTGGGCCCAGCAGCGGACCCAGCATTGGGCCCGGCAGCGGACCCAGCAGCGACCCCGGCACCGGCGGGCGCCGGCGGCACCGGGCCACCGGCCGCATCGCCGCCCGAGAGCTGGCGCGCGAGCAGTGCGCGGCGCTCCTCGCGCGACAGGGCTGCGAAAGCGTCGTCGACCGGTGCACCCGGCTGGGCGCCTGGGGCGAGGCCTGCGTCGGACCGGCGGTCGTCGACGCTGCCGCCGGCGGCGCCGAGGCTGCCGGCCCCGGGTGCCGCGCCCGGTGCCGCACCTGGGGTCGCGCCAAGGGTCGCGCCCGGGGCGGCACCTGGGGCCGCACCTAGGGCTGCGCCAGGTGCAGGACCAGGGGCGGCACCGGTCGGCAGCCCCTCGCTTGCCGGGCGATAGGGCAGCCCGCCGCCGCCGAGCGGCGCCGTCGGCGCGGGGCCGAGGCTCGCCGGCCCACGCGGAGCGTCGAGCGACGGGCGCGCAGTGGCCGGTGCCGGGGCACCGCCCGGCGTGCCGATCCCTGCCAGCGCTGCGGCATCGCCCGCAGGCGCGGCGGCGGGCGCGATGCCGCCCACCGGCTGCGACGCGGTAGGCGCGGCCACCGACGGGGCGGCAGAGACGCTGACCGCCGCTGCCGGCGCAGGCCCGCCGGCGGCGAAGCTGCCCGAGGACTGTGGCCCGCTCCGCCCACGCGCCTCGCGGTCGGCCTGGTCCTCGACCCCATCGTCGGGCACCGCGGCGACCTGGGGCGCCTCGGGCCCGCGCTCGGGCATCAGCGCGACCAGCGCGGCGAGCCCGGCGACCACCAGGAAGATCCCGGCGAACAGGCCCTTGGCCAAGCCGCCGATCCAGCTGCCCCCGCCAGACCCGGCCGCCGGCTTGGACCGGCCGCGCCTGTTCTTGAATTTTCCAGCCAAGCCGACCTCCAACAGTCCCGCGCTCGTTGCTGCGCCCGGTGCGCCGGCCCACCCCTTGGCCGCGCGCGTTCCGGCTGCGCAGTGCCCCCATGCGGCCCCCGGAGCCCATGGGACCCGCGGCGCCGGGGGTGCTGTCGCAACGCCCTCACCCCCATTCCAATGTGCCGGATTTGCGGCAATTTCAGGGGCGCGGGTTTGGCAACACAACGAATTCCGGATGGCGCGATCCGGCGCTGCCGGGCGGGGCGGGCGAAACCGGCAGGGGCCCTTGACGCGCCTCGCCGGGGCAGGACAACTCCTGCCCAGACCAGCTCCCGGCGCCCAGGCGCCGGACCAGATCCGCCTGTGCCGTCGGCCGGGCCAACCCCAGGCAGGCGCGCCATGCTGCTGCTGATCGATAACTACGACAGCTTCACATACAACCTGGTCCATCTGATCGGCGGCCAGGGCCCGCGCCCGCGCGTGGTGCGCAACGACGCGCTGGGCGTGGACGACCTGCTGGCCATGCGCCCCAGCGCCGTGGTGCTGAGCCCCGGGCCCGGTACGCCGGCCGACGCGGGCGTCTGCGTCGAGCTGGTGCGGCGCGCGCCGGCGGACCTGCCGATCCTGGGCGTCTGCCTCGGCCACCAGGCGATCGGCGAGGCGTACGGCGCGCGCGTGATGCGGTGCCACGAGGTGCTGCACGGCAAGCATTCGGCCATCACGCACGAGGACAGCGGCGTGTTCGCCGGGGTGCCACAGGGCTTCTCGGCCACCCGCTACCACTCGCTGGCGGTGGATCCCGATGGCCTGCCGGCCGAGCTGGCCGTCACCGCGCGGGCGCAGTCGGGTGTGATCATGGGCCTCAGCCACCGCAGCCGGCCGGTGCACGGCGTGCAGTTCCACCCCGAGAGCATCGCGACCGAGCATGGGGTGCCGCTGATCCGCAATTTCCTGAACCTGGCGGGGCTCGCGGGCGAGGCGGCGGCATGACGGCCCTGAAGCCGATGATCGCCCGCGCCATGGACGGGCCGCTCGCCCGCGCCGAGGCCGAGGCCGCCTTCGATACCATCATGGCGGGCGAGGCGACGCCTGCGCAGGTGGCGGGTTTTCTGATGGCGCTGGCGATGCGGGGCGAGAGCGTGGACGAGATCGCCGCGGCCGCCGCCGTGATGCGCGCGCGCGCCGCCCGCGTGGCCGCCCCAGAGGGAGCGATCGATATCGTGGGCACGGGGGGCGACGGCAAAGGCACGCTCAACATCTCGACCGCCGCGGCCATCGTGGTGGCGGGCTGCGGCGTGCCGGTCGCCAAGCACGGCAACCGCGCGCTGTCCTCGCGCTCGGGCGCGGCCGATGCGCTGGGCGCGCTGGGGGTCGAGGTGATGGTCCCCGCCGCGGTGGCCGAGCGTGCGCTGGCCGAGACCGGGCTCTGCTTTATGATGGCGCCGATGCACCACAGCGCGATGCGCCACGTGCAGCCCGTGCGCCAGGAGATGGGGGTCCGCACCGTCTTTAACATCCTGGGCCCGCTGACCAATCCCGCCGGGGTCAAGCGCCAGCTGACGGGCGCCTATGCCGCCCACCTGCTGCGCCCGATGGCCGAGACGCTGGCCGCGCTGGGGCACGAGGCGGCGTGGCTGGTGCACGGGCAGGACGGGACCGACGAGCTCTCGATCGCCGGACCGACCGAGGTGGTGGCGCTGCAGGACGGCGCGATCCGGACCTTCACGGTGGAACCCCGCGACGCGGGCCTGCCCGCCCACCCGTTCGAGGCGATCCTGGGCGGGGCACCCGAGGCCAACGCCGAGGCGCTGCGCGGGCTGCTGGACGGCGCGCCTTCGCCCTACCGCGACGCGGTGCTGCTGAACGCCGCGGCCGCGCTGGTGGTGGCGGGCCGCGCCGCGAACCTGGCCGAGGGCGCGGCGATAGCGGCCGACAGCATCGACACCGGCGCCGCCAAGGCCAAGCTTGACGCCCTGGCCGCCGTGACCGCGAGCGCGGCCTAAGCCGCCGTACCGCCCCACGCGCCGGTGACATCGCGACGAGGCCAGGGTATGAGCGCGCCATGACGACGATCCTGGACCGAATTGCGGGCTACAAGCGCGCCGAGGTGGCCGCCGCCATGGCCGCCCGTCCGCTGACCGCGGTCGAGGCCGAGGCCCGCGCTGCCGGGCCGGTCCGCCCATTCGCCGCGGCGCTGGCCGCGGGGGCGGCGGCGGGCTACGGGCTGATCGGCGAGATCAAGAAGGCAAG
>JBCCMW010000387.1:0-3585 GCA_039026175.1 Pseudomonadota bacterium | reverse complement strand
GGCGGTGCAGGCGTCGGTTGCCGCCAACGGCTGGGTCCGGACCCACGCGGTGAAGCCCGGCGCCAGGGGTTACATCGCCCGTCCGCGGCGGCGCAGGACGGCATGGCGCCGACGCGCGGCGGGGGCGGCGAAACGCTGTCCGGGCGCGGTGGTCGTTCGGCGGGCCTCACCTGCGACATCGGCGTCGATTCCACGACATGCCGTGCCGCGTTCTGACCAGAGCGCAAGCACGTTCCCCGTATTTCCTGCGTTAAATGACCCGGCGCGCGCCCGCGCCGCGGCGCCGGCGAAGCGAGGATGCCATGGCCGAGGACGACGAAGAGCTGGTCCTGTCCGAACTGCCCGACGACGAGCTGGTCAGCCAGATGCACGACGACCTGTACGACGGGTTGCGCGACGAGGTTGTCGAGGGCGTGGAGATCCTGCTGCAACGCGGCTGGATGCCCTATGACGTGCTGACCAAGGCGCTGGTCGAGGGGATGCGCATCGTCGGCATCGACTTTCGCGACGGGATCCTCTTCGTGCCCGAGGTGCTGCTGGCGGCGAACTCGATGAAAGCCGGCATGGCCATCCTGAAACCGCTGCTGGCCGAGACGGGGGCGCCCAAGCTCGGCAAGATGGTGATCGGGACGGTCAAGGGCGACATCCACGACATAGGCAAAAACCTGGTGTCGATGATGATGGAGGGCGCCGGCTTCGAGGTCGTCGACATCGGCATCAACAACCCGGTCGAGAGCTATATCGAGGCGCTGGCCCGCGAGGACGCCGACATCCTGGGCATGTCGGCGCTGCTGACCACGACGATGCCGTACATGAAGGTGGTCATCGACAAGATGATCGCCGAGGGTATTCGCGACGACTACATCGTGCTGGTCGGCGGGGCGCCGCTGAACGAGGAGTTCGGCCGCGCGATCGGCGCCGACGCCTATTGCCGCGATGCCGCGGTGGCGGTCGAGACCGCCAAGGAATTCATGCAGCGCAAGCACAACGTCCTGGCCGCCGGCTGACCCGCAGCGCGGGCCCGGTCTCACGGCCGCGGCCGACGGGCTCGCGTCGCGGGTTCTGCTCGTGGGTCAGTTTTCGGGCGCGGCGGGTCCGGCGGCGCGGATCTCGGGCGCGACGGATCCCGGATCGGCAGCGAATGTCGGGCCGGTGGATGGTGCGCGCGACGGCGCAATTGGCGGCGTTGGCGATGGCGGCGGCGATGGCGGGGGGCACTCGGGCGCGCCGGTCTGGATGGCGACGGGTGTCATCGGCGTGGCCGGTCGGGCCGGTGCGGGCGCGACGGTGGCGGCGGGTCGGGGCACCTCGGCTTCGCCGGCGGTGGCACCCAGCTCGCGGGCCAGCACCTCGGGCGACAAATCGGGGATGCGCTTGAGATCGATGTCGATCTCCGCCTCGCGGATGCAGCGCTCCAGCACGTCGGCAAAGCCCATCAGATCGCCGATCCCCTCGCGCTCCGAGTGTTCGAGTGCTGCATAGATCACCGCGGCGCGCGACATGCCGAAGCTCATGCCCTTGACGCGCCGGATGTTGGCCCGCTCGCGCATGAATTCGGCGTTGGGCAGCGGCTGGGTCGACACCGCGACGCCGGCAAGATCCGGCACCGGCTTGGTGGCCCGCGGATTGCGGCTGTCGAAGCGCGCCCGGCTGGCGCCCGTCGACTGATAGCGGCGCAGCCACGCGATGCCGCCCAGAAGCTGTACCTCGTTCTTGCAGTAGAGCACGATCCGGTCGGTGCGGTTGGGGCTGTGCACGCCCGGCATCGCCACCTTGCCCTTGCCCGGGAACTGGATCGCGCTCTCGCTCGGCACGGTGTCGAGCCCGCTCATGCGACGGACCAGATCGCAGAACACCGGCGCGCTCTCGTCCAGCTTGGGTGTGACGTAGATGCGAAACGCGCTGCCGCCGCGGTGGGGCGCCATGCCATAGTGCCACACGAAGCGGCCCAACAGCGCGATCGGGTCGTTGCGCAGCATCTCGGCCTCGATCGCCGACTTCTGCTCGCGGTGATAGGCTTGGGCGCTGTCGCGGTCGGCGAAGATCCCCTGGGCCAGCTTGCTGCGCACCTCGCGCACCAGATCCTTGACCGCGCGCTGGGTGCGGCTGCGCCGGGTGCCGAGCTGGGTGATCTTGGCCGGTTCCTGGGCGACCTCCATGATCTTGCCCAGCGCGCCCGCGATCTCGGCCCCCGTGGGATAGGTGTCGTGCCCCTGCAGCGCGAACGGTGTCCGCGCGACCTTGGTCGAAAACGCATGCCGCGCCCGGAACAGCAGCGAGCGCCAGTTCGGCACGGTCTTGATGTCGCCGTGGTTGTAGAGGTCGTAGATGCGTCGGATGCAGGCATCGACGCTGTCGCCCTCCATGATAGCGTCACGGCTCAGCCAGGCGGCCAACGCGAACTCGGCCATCCCTTCGCGGGCAGTGACCATGGCAGGGTCCCTCCGGGTCGTTGTCGGCACGCTGGGGCGACAAACGGGCGACAGGTCTGTGTCCGGCGGCGGCACAGCGGCAAGCGGCCACGCGCCGAAACGACGGACGAGAGCGGAACGCGGAACACGGTAAAGGTCGAGCGCGGGTACGCGGACTGGGGTCTTCCCGAGGGCGCTCGGCGCATGAAAGGGATCGGACGGTGCCGATAGAAGATCCTGAGCCAGGGGCCGGCCTGTCAAGCCGCAGGGGCGGTCGAGTGGCGCGTCGGCGCGGCGCGTCGGGCCGTGTTGCAAGACGGCCCGCCGATCCCGGCGGCACCGACCCGGCGCCGAGCGGTGCGGCCGTGGCCGACCCGCCGGCGGCGAGCGTGCCGCCGCCTGCCGACGCTAAGTGCGCCGCGCCCGGCCGCGTGCGGCTGATCGCCTGCGGTGCGCTGGCGCGCGAGATCCTGGCCGTGTCCAAGGCCGCGGGATGGACGCACCTGGACCTTGCCTGCCTGCCGGCCACCCTGCACAACCGCCCCGATGCGATCCCGGACGCCGTGCGCCGCGCCGTGCGCGAGGCCCGCGCCGCCGGATACGGCGCGGTCTATGTCGTCTATGCCGACTGCGGCACCGGCGGCGCGCTGGACCGGGTGTGCGCCGAGGAGGGGGTCGAGCGGATCGCGGGCCCCCACTGCTATGCGTTTTTCGAGGGTACCACGGCGCACGACGCGCGCGGGGGCGACGAGGTCGGCGCCTTTTACCTGACCGACTTTCTGGCGCGGCAGTTCGATGCGCTGGTGTGGCGGGGCCTGGGCCTGGACCGCCACCCCGAGCTGCTGGCGATGTACTTCGGCCACTACAGCCGCGTGGTCTATCTGGCGCAGACCGACGATCCCACGCTGACGGTCGCGGCCGAACGGGCCGCCGCGCGCCTCGGCCTCGCGTTCGAGCGGCGCTTTACCGGCTATGGCGATCTGGGGGCCTTTCTGGCCCGGGGCTGAACGCTGGCGTCGCAGCCCGCCCGCGCTGCGGCGGGATTACTTGCCGCGGTCGCGGTCCGCGCCCGGCACCACCCGCAGATCGGCCCGCGACAGGGTGCGCGCGGTGCGGCCGCCCTGCACGGCGCCGCCCTCGATGGTGCGCAGCCGCCGCGCCGCGCTGTTGCCGG
>JBCCMW010000386.1:0-3607 GCA_039026175.1 Pseudomonadota bacterium | reverse complement strand
TCGTCAGCTTCTCGTCGATCGCGCGGACCATGCTGTCGATCGATTTGAGCACGTCCTCCTTGATCAGCGTGCCGTCGGCCACGGCCTGCTCGGCCAGGATCTGCACGGCGCTCTTGATCTCGTCCTCGGCATCTTTGGTGCGCGGACGGATCTCCTCCTGGAGCAGCTTCTCAAAGTCGGAGGGTTCGAACGTGGTCGCTCCGGCTGCGCCGGCGGCGTCGGCTTCTGTCTCGGCCATGCTCACTTCTCCTCGGTCTCATCGCCGCCGCCAGCGGCCTCGGCATCGGGGTTCGGGGTCGAGGCGAGGGCCTGCATCAGCGCCTCGTCCTTCATCGCCTTGCTCAAGAGCTCTTCGGCGCCGTCGCGACCGTCCATATGCGTCACCAGGTTGGCGAGCTTGGTTCGCGCATCGAGCAGCTTTTTCAGCGGCGCCACCTTTTGCGCGATGGCGGCGGGCGAAAAGTCCTCCATCTTCTCGAACGTGATGTCGACCGACAGGTTGCCCTCGCCGGTCAGCGTGTTGTCCACGCTGAACGCCACGCGCGGCGCCATCGCCTTCATCACGTCGTCGAAGTTGTCGACATCGATCTCGATGAACTTGCGGTTGCTGACCGGCGGCGGCGGGTTCTTGGACTTGCCCGACAGGTCGGACATCACGCCCATCACAAAGGGCAACTGCACCTTCTTCTCGGCACCGCCGATTTCGACATCGTACTCGATCTGCACGCGTGGGGCCCGGTTGCGGGCGACAAACTTCTGGCCACTGTCGGACATTGCTCACTCCTGTTCACCGCCCGCGCGGTAGGTGGCGGGTTTCCTTAGTCTTCTTCGTCGTCGCGGATCCCGCCGATGTGCTTGGCCTGGTCCACCCCGTCGGGTGCCATGTCCTGCAGGATCGTCAGGAAGTCGGCCTTCACCAGCCGCGAGGCGCGGCGCAGCAGGATCGGCACGGGGCTCGAGGGTTCCTGCTTGCGGTAGTAGTCTTCGATCAGGCCCAGCATCTCGACGACGTCATCGCGCGAGCGGACGCGGCCCGAGATCGCGCCGCCGCCGTCCTCGCCGCCATCGCCGCCGCCGCCCCCCGCGCCGTCTCCGTCGCCGTCGCCGTCCTCATCGCCCGTGCCGCCGGCGGCCAGCGCATCCTCGGCGCGCTTGGCCAGAATGGCGTGGATCGCGAACAGCCGCTTTTGCAACGGCACCAGGTCGGGGCCGAGGCTGCCGATGCGGTCGTCGAAGCTCTTGGCCAGCGCCTTGGCATGCGCCAGCGCGGTGGCCGCCGCATCGCGTTGGGTCACCAGGAAATCGGCCGAGGTGTCGGAGAAGGCGCTCTTGATCGTCGCCTCGTCCACGACCTCCATGCCTTCGGGCGGCTTGACCGTGCCGTCGGCGAACTCGATGTCGCGCAGCGTAAAGCCGCCCAGCGCGCTGGCGGTCAGCGCCGTGCGGTGCAGCGCGTGCATCACCAGGTGCGCATCGGGCACAATCAGGTCGCGCGCGGCCATCGTCCGTGCCGTGGGGTCGTTGTCGTCGTCGGCGTCCAGCTCGGGGTGGAACGTGTCCCAGTGCTGCTCGACCATCCCCGCCATCAGCTCCAACCCCGAGGCCAGGCCCGGCAGGCCCTGGTCGCGCAGCGCCGCGTTGGCCCAGATGATGGCGATGCGCAGGTCGTGCGCCTTCCACAGCAGCGCCTCGGCGCGCTCCATGATCTTGGCCGGGCTCGGCGGCTCCTTCTGGTCTTGCGGCGTGCCTTGGATCGCGCCCTCGGTCTGGGGCGTCACATCGCGCAACAGTTCCATAAAGTCCGGGTCGTATTGCAGGTCGGGACCCGAGGGTTCGTCACCCGGATCCGTCAGGAGCATCTGGTCGACGTTGATCATTGTGAATGCTCAGTCCGGCCTTGCGGTACGTCACCCCGACCGTACCGCGCCGCGACGCTAGCGACTGCTTTCGAGCATTTCCAGCGAAATAGTTCCCGGCATGGGACGCTCACGACACGATCATTCTGAGAACTGGCTGTGAAGCACATTTCATACTGCCGCAGATTGCACGTGGATTTCAGGCACCGCCCCAGGGTTTAACAGGGGCGCCCGCGGATACTTCCGCGTACCGAACGACAGCGCGCAGGATTGTGGTCATCGCCTCGTAGTGCGGCCCCAGCCGCCAGACCGATCCGGACCCCGGCAGGACCTGCTGCAGCCGCTCCAGCGCGGTCAGACCTTCGTGGGCCAGGCCGATCGCCGCGATCACCTCGGCGCGGCAGATGTCCGCCAGCAGGTCGACCTGGGTCTCGTCCAAAGTGGGGGCTGCGTGCTGCGCCAGGTGCGGCTCGCAGCGCGCCGCCAGATCGCCCACCCGCAACGTGCCCTCGGCCGTGCGGGCGACCGGGGCGCCCCAGAGACCCGCGCGTGGCGAGAACGGCTCCTCGGCCGCGAACAGCAGCGCGAGGGCCGAGCGCCGGGCGTCGCAGAGGTCCCATTCCTCGGTATCGCGGGCCGGATGGCAGGTCTCCCAGTGGCGCTGCGTCATCACTGCCAGCAGCGTCAGCGCGTCGACGAAGGCCGACAGCCCGTCGGTGCGCAGCACGACGTTGGCCAACAGTGCCGCGGCGCGCAGGTCGTGGCTGCGCTGCAGGACCGCCAGCGCCGCGTCGCGGGCGACGGACCAGTCGGGCGCGCGCCGCATCGCGGTGTCGGCGCCCAGCATCGGGTGGGGCCGCGGCGCACCGGCCTGCTCCATGCGATGAAACACGGGATCGTAGGCCAGGTCGGGGCCCGACGGCGGCATCTCGGTCCGGTCGGCGAGCAGGGCGTCGATGTCCATCGCGGGTCTCCGTGGTCGGCGCGGCGCGGGGCCCAGGGCGGCGCATCCGTGCCACGACGGGACGCCATGGACGAGCTTACGGGATAGCCGAGCCGATCCGTCGCTGGCTGTTGCACCGCGATGGCCGGGGCGTGCGCCTGCGTCGGGCCATGGCAGTGGCGCAACACCACCCATGCCGCGGCTGCGGACGGTTCAGCCGCGCACGGTCAGCCGCTATGCTCCGCCCGTGGATATCAAGCGGGGAGTGAGGTCGATGCCCAAGCGTCGAGCAATGATATGCCGTGCCCGGCGCTGCATCCTGGGCGTGGCCGCGCTGCTGCTGCCTAGTGCGGCGGCGGCGCAGCTCGAGCGGCTGCCCGAGGCGCTGACCACGGCGACGGGGCTCTATACCATCGAGCAGTCGCTGGTCGCGGCCGGCACCCTTGGCGTGGCAGCGCAGCCGGCAATCGGCGCGCAGTACTTCACGCCGGAGCTGCTGGCTGCGCTGGCGATGCCGCCGGCGGGGATCGCCCCGTTGGCGGGCGGGGCGCCGGCCCCGATCAGCGCGTTCCGGGTCCTGCCGGACTTGGACGCGGCGCCCGGCACGCTGGCCGTCGACGTGATGCTGGATGCAGGCGGCGAGCAGCGCACGGTGACGCTGCGCTTTGTGCCGGGCGGCACGGGCGTGCTGATCGCCGGTATCTCGGGAACGGGCTTTGCGCTGGGTGACGCAGGTGCGGCGGATGCGGCCCAGTCGGCGGCAGCCCAGGCCGCCGCAGCCCAGGCGGCCGCAGCCCAAGCGGCCGCG
>JBCCMW010000385.1:0-3611 GCA_039026175.1 Pseudomonadota bacterium | reverse complement strand
GCGCGGGGTGGTGATCGGGTTCAGGCGGGTGGTCATCGTGGTGGCTCCGGGTGAGTTGCATCATCCTTGTGATCGGACGTTCGCTCCACGTGCCCGGCTTATCAACTCGATAAGCGTCTGACTTTAAATGATAATCGGGGCTGGTGATGCAGGGCATGAGCGAGCGCCAGTACGCCGCCCATGTCGGGCTGTCGCGCGGCGCGATCCAGAAGGCGAAGACCGCCGGCCGGCTCGTCCTGCACGAGGATGGCAGCATCGACGCCGCGGCCTCGGACCGGCTACGGGCGGGAGCGACCGACCCGTCAAAGACCAGGAAGACGGCAGCGTCGAAGCTCAAGCCCGTGCCCGAGGCGGCGGTCTCGGCCGTCGGCGACACGCTGCGGGAACAGGGTATGGCCGCGCCGGTCACAGGGGGCGGCACGACCTTCCTGCAGGCGAAGACGGCGCACGAGGTGCTGAAGGCGCAGGAGCGGCGCATCCGGCTCGCCAAGCTGAAGGGCGAGCTCGTCGATCGCGACCGCGCCACGGCGCTGGTCTTCCGGCTCGCGCGCGAGGAACGCGACGCGTGGGTAAACTGGCCGGCGCGGGTGGCTGCGCTGATGGCGGCGGAGTTGGGAACGGAGACGGCGGCCATGCAGAAGGTTCTGGAGGCCCATGTCCGAGCCCATCTCGAGGAACTCGCCCAGCCCCGGATCGCCCTCTGACGAGGTCACTGCGTTCGACGGGGCGGACGCGCTGCTCCGGGACTGGGGCCGCGGCCTCACGCCCGATCCCTGGCTGACCGTCTCGGAATGGTCGGACACGCATCGCTGGCTGAGCTCGCGCGCGAGCGCCGAGCCCGGCCGGTATCGCACCGAGCGCACGCCCTACATGCGCGCGATCATGGACGCGCTCTCGCCCGGCGATCCGACCCAGCGGGTCGTGTTCATGAAGGCCGCGCAGGTGGGCGCGACGGAGGCAGGCAACAACTGGATCGGCTTCGTGATCCACCACGCGCCGGGGCCGATGCTGGCAGTCCAGCCGACGGTGGAGCTGGCCAAACGGAACTCGCGCCAGCGGATCGATCCGCTGATCGAGGAGAGCCCGGCGCTGAAGGAGCGCGTCCGCCCGGCGCGGGCGCGCGACAGCGGCAACACGCAGCTGTCGAAGGATTTCCCGGGAGGCGTGCTGGTGATGACCGGCGCGAACTCGGCGGTGGGGCTGCGGTCGATGCCGGCGCGCTACGTCTTCCTCGACGAGGTCGACGCCTATCCGGCCTCGGCCGACGAGGAAGGCGACCCGGTCGGGCTCGCCGAGGCGCGGTCGCTGACCTTCGCGCACCGGCGCAAGGTCTTCCTGGTCTCGACGCCGACCATCCGCGGCGTCAGCCGGATCGAGCGGGAATACGAGGCGAGCGACCAGCGGCGGTTCTTCGCGCCGTGCCCGCATTGCGGCGCGATGCAATGGCTGCGGTTCGAGCGGCTGCGCTGGGAGAAGGGCAAACCGGAGACGGCGGCCTATCACTGCGATGCGTGCGAGAAGCCGATCAAGGAACACCACAAGCCGGCGATGCTGGCCGCCGGCGAATGGCGGGCCACCGCCGAGGCCCGCGATGCACGGACGGTGGGGTTTCATCTCTCGGCGCTCTATTCGCCGCCGGGGTGGAAGAGCTGGGCCGACATCGCGCGGGACAAGGAGACGGCGGCGGGGTCCGACGAGGCCGAGCGGGTGTTCCGCAACACCGTGCTCGGCGAGACCTGGACCGAGACCGGCGATGCGCCCGATTGGCAAAGGATCGCCGAGCGGCGCGAAGACTGGCCGGCGGGGACCGTTCCCGCGGGCGGGCTCTTCCTGACCGCCGGCGCGGACGTGCAGAAGGACCGGATCGAGGTCGATGTCTGGGCCTGGGGCCGCGGACTGGAAAGCTGGCTCATCGATCACGTGGTGATCGAGGGCGGCCCGGCGCGACCCGAGGCGTGGGACACGCTGACCGATCTGCTCGGTCGCAGCTGGCGGCATGCCGGCGGCACCGAGCT
Source organism: Pseudomonadota bacterium (assembly GCA_039026175.1). Taxonomy (GTDB): domain Bacteria; phylum Pseudomonadota; class Alphaproteobacteria; order Rhodobacterales; family Rhodobacteraceae; genus Thermohalobaculum. The sequence continues at coordinate 1,596 of JBCCMW010000385.1, read as the reverse complement.
GGGACTGGCACGGCTGGCCATCGACACTGGCTACGAGACCGCGGCGGTCTATGGCTGGGCGCGCTCGGTCGGCTTTGCACAGGTCACGCCGGTGAAGGGGCTCGAGGGCTTCAACCGGGCGAGCCCGGTCTCGGGCCCGACCTTCGTCGATGCCACCGCGGGCGGCAAGCGGCTGCGCCGGGGCGCGCGTCTCCGGACCGTGGCCACCTCGACCTTCAAGGCCGAGACCTACCGCTTCCTGCGGCTGGCGCGGCCGACGGCCGAAGAGCTGGCAGAGGGTGCGGCGTTCTCGCCGGGCACGGTGCATCTGCCCGGCTGGGCGGACACCGAGTGGATCCGACAGCTGACGGCCGAGCAGCTGGTGACGGTGCGCAACCGGCGCGGCTTCGCGAAGCTCGAATGGCAGAAGCTGCGCGAGCGCAACGAGGCGCTGGACTGCCGGGTCTACGCCCGCGCCGCCGCCTGGATCGCGGGCGCGGATCGCTGGCCCGAGGCGACATGGGCCGATCTCGAAGCGCAGCTCGGCGTGCCGAGCGGGATGGACAGCCCGGCCGGCCTGATCGGGCGGCCCGATCCCGGCACGCAAGGCAAGCGCCGCTCCGACTGGCTCGGGCGGCGGGAAGGATGGTTCTGATGGCGGACTGGACGGAAGCGGAGCTGGCGGCGCTCCGGCGCGCCTATGCGAGCGGGACGACGCGGGTGAGCTACGACGGCAAGACCGTCGACTACGGCTCGGCCGAGGACCTGCTCGGGCGCATCCGCACCATCGAGCGGCAGATCGCCGGGGCGACCGCACGCCCCATCGCGGGCTTCGCCGGCTTCTCGCGCGGGGATCGCTGATGGTCTCCTGGCTCGACAGGGCCATCGCCTCGGTCGCCCCGCGCACGGCCACGCGCCGCGTGCTGGCGCGGCAGGCGTTCGAGGGGCTCGCACGCTCCTACGAGGGTGCGGCGCGGGGTCGGCGCACAGACGGCTGGCACGCTCCGGGATCCTCGGCCGATGCCGAGATCGGCCGGGCCGGGGCGCTGCTGCGGGATCGGATGCGGGATCTCGTGCGCAACAACCCCCATGCCGCGAAGGCGGTGTCGGTGCTGGTGAACAACATCGTCGGCGCAGGGATCATGCCGCGTGCCGCGAGCGGCGACGCCGCGCTCGACCGCGAGGTGGACCAGCTCTTCGAGCTCTGGGCACGGGGCTGCGACGCGGACGGTCAGCTCGACTTCTACGGGCTGCAGACGCTTGCCTGCCGCGAGATGGTGGAAGCCGGCGAGGTGCTGGTGCGCCGCCGCCCGCGGCGACCCGGCGACGGCGTCATGCCGGCGGTCCAGCTGCAGCTGCTCGAGGCCGACTTTCTCGACGCCACCCGCAACGGCGTGCTCGGATCGGGCCAGGCGGTGCAGGGGATCGAGTTCGACGCGCTCGGCCGGCGCCGGGCCTACTGGCTCTTCGGCGCCCATCCCGGCGACGCGACGCTCAGCCTGACGGGCGGGCTCACCAGCCGCGCGGTGCCCGCCAGCGAGATCGCCCATGTTTACGAGAAGCAGCGCACGCAGGCGCGCGGCGTGCCCTGGGGCGCGCCCGTCATCCGGGCCCTGC
>JBCCMW010000384.1:0-3628 GCA_039026175.1 Pseudomonadota bacterium | reverse complement strand
TGGGACGAGGGGGGGCGCTGTCGGTCATGGCGGCATCCTGGGCCCCGCGGCACCGGGCCGACGCCGCCAGCGGGCTCACCGCGTTCTAGGCAGGCTCGCGCACGCTCTGCAATCCCAGGCGCTGCACTCTCGGGCGCTGCACTCCCGGGCGCCGCAATCCGCGGCGTTGTAATGTGAGGTGCTGCACGCGCAGGATAGCTGGCAGGGTCGGTCCCTGCCGCCTTGGATCGTGCGCCAGCCCGGTCAGTCGACCGCCGCGGCGTCGGCGACGCGCGTGCCGGCGGCCGCGGGTGCGGTGGCGCCCGCCCAGGTCTCGATCCGGCCGGCACCGTCGAACATGACCGCGCCCAAGCCGAGCGCGCCCAGCCCGAGCGCGCCCAACCCTGCGTCAATGCCGGCTGCGCCCGGCTCTGCATCGCCCGTACCGGGCGCGACCGGCCACGCCAGCGCCGCGTGCTGCGGCATAACGGCGGCCCGACTGTCGCTGCCGCCGCCGACCAGCCCATAGACCTGCGAGGCCAGCACCACGGCGGCCACAAACACCAGGGCCGCACGAATGGCCCGCTGCAGGACGATCTGATTCATGGCACGCCTCGTTTCCTCCGACCGAAGGTACACTGCGGACGCTGTGGGGCAGAACTTAGTCAGAAACGCATTCTCTCGATCCAGTTTTCGCCGCGATTTGAACGCTTTGGTTGAGCCCGCTCAACACCGACGGGAAGTTCCTGGCCAAGACTGTCCCGCGCTGGGACCGAGCCCCTTTGCGGCGGGCGCGCAGCTGCGCTAGCACCGCGGCATGGATCGCTCGACAGACACCCCAGCCGCCGGCGCCCATGCCGGGGCGCCCGGCGCCCACGCGCCGCCGCAACCGGCCCCGCCCCACGCGATCGCCCCCGGCGCACCTGCGCCCCATGCCGTTGCCCCGGGCGAGCGCTCGCCCCATGCCGTAGCCCCGGGCGCACGCGCGCCCCATACCGTTGTCCCGGGCGAGCGCCCGCCGCACGCCCCCACGCGGCGCGGTTTCGTCGCGGGCCTCGTCGCCTGTCTGCCGGTGCTGCTGGCGGTGGCGCCGTTCGGCATGATCTTCGGCACGCTGGCGGTCGAGGCCGGCTTCGACCTGGTGCAGACCATGGCCTACACGGTGATCGTGGTCGCGGGCGCCTCGCAGCTTGCCGCGATGCAGGTGCTGACCGATGGCGCGCCGGTGCTGCTGGCGGTGTTCACCGGGGCCATCGTCAACCTGCGCATGGCGATGTACTCGGCCAGCATCGCGGTGGCGCTGCCGGGCGTGCCGCTGTCGTGGCGCATCCCCGCGGCCTTCTTCCTGCACGACCAGGCATTCGCCCTGTCGATGCAGCGCTATGCCGCCCGGCCGGACGAGCCGCTGGGCGACAAGCTGGGCTTCTACTTCGGCGTCGGCATCACCACGGCGGTCGTGTGGGTGATCGCCACGCTGGTGGGGGCGCTGTTAGGCGCGCAGATCCCCGAGAGCTGGGGGATCGAGTTTGCCGTGCCCGCGACCTTTCTGGCCGCCGCGGCACCGATGATCCGCGGCACGGCCAACGTCGTGGCCGCGGGCGTGGCCGTGGTGGCAGCGATCCTGTTCGTCCATCTGCCGGCGGGCTTCGGCCTGCTGGTCGCCACCGCGCTGGGCATCGCGGCCGGCATGGCGACACGGCGGCTGCTGCCCCCGGCCGCCGCCAAGCCGGTCGGTCCCTCGGCAGGAGAGACACCGTGAGCGACACCGTGAGCGATACAGGGATCTGGGTGCTGATCGTGGGCCTGGGGCTGGTTACCTATGCCATCCGCCTGTCGTTTCTCGGCCTGTTGGCCGGGCGCACGCTGCCGCCGCTGTTGATGGAGGCGCTCTCCTTCGTGCCGGTCACCGTGCTGCCGGCGCTGGTGGCGCCCATGGTGCTGTGGGTCGACGGGTCCTTCGCCACCGACACCCCGCGGATGGCGGGGGCGCTGGTGGGGCTGGTGGTGGGCGCCTGGGTGCGCCACGTGTTCGCCGCCATCGCCGGCGCGATGGCGACCTTCGCCACGCTGTCGGCTTTGGGCCTGTAGACCCGATCCGCCACGCTCAGCCGGGCGCCGCGTTCAGCCGGGCGCCGCGTTCAGACGGGCGTCGCGCCCAGCCGGCCGCCGTGTTCAGCCGGGGTCCGCGTTCAGCCGGGGCGGCCGGCGGCCAGCAGATCGCGGATCTCGGTCAGCAGCTTGACGTCCTCGGACGGCTCGGACGGGGCTTCGGGCTCCTCGGCCTCGGGCTCTTCGGCAGCGCGCTTCAGCGCGTTCACGCCCTTGATCACAAAGAACAGGATCCACGCGACGATCAGGAACGAGATCAGCGCGTTGATGAACACGCCGTAGGTGATGACGGCGAGACCCCCCTCCTTGGCCGCGGCGGCCGAGGCGACGTCCTGTCCCGAGAGGTTGAGGAACAGCCCGGAAAAGTCGATGCCACCGGTGAAAAGCCCGACGATCGGGTTCACGATGTCTTCGACAAAGCTGGTGACGATGGTGGTGAAGGCGGCGCCGATGACGATGCCGACGCCCATGTCGACGACATTACCTTTGACGGCGAACTCTTTGAATTCATTCAGCATTGTACTGTCCCTGCATAGCCTGACAGGCAGCAGAGTAACCAATCGGCACAACCCTGGCGAGTATCGTGCGCGCCGGTGCGTCAGCCCCGCAGGGTACCGCCCGTCGCCGCGGTCACCGCAGCCACCACCCGCTGGCCCACCGCCTCGATCTGGGCGTCGGTGAGGGTTGCGGCCGTGGGCTGCAGCCGCACGGCGATGGCGATCGACTTGTGCCCGGCGCCGAACTGCTGTTCGGCCTTGGGGCCCTCGAACACATCGAACACCGCGGCGCTTTCGATCAGCGTTTTGTCGGCGCTCCGGGCTGCGCGCAATGCCGTCTCGGCCTCGCAGAGCGCAGGCACGACAAAGGCAAAGTCGCGCTCGACCGCCTGCAGGTCCGACACGGCCAGCGCCGGGCGGCCCGGGCCCTTGGCCCGCGGCGTGGGCGCGGCCTGCAGGAACACCTGAGCGGCGACGGCGGGGCCCTTGATGTCGAGCGCCGACAGCGTGCGCGGGTGCAGCTCGCCGAACGCGGCCAGCGTGACCTTGGGACCCAGCTTCAACACGCCGGATCGGCCGGGGTGGTACCAACCGGGCGCCTCGCGCGCGACGCTGAGCTTGGCGACGTCCACGCCGATGGCCGCCAGCGCTGCCACCGCGTCGGCCTTGGCGTCCAGCGCGTCGACCGGGCGGCGCGCGCCCGACCAGTCGCGGGGTGCGGTGTAGCCGGTGCGCAGGGCCGCGGCCTCGGTCGTCTGTTCGCCGGGCTCCGGGCCGTGGAAGGCGGGGCCGATCTCGAACAGCCCGATCTCGCCGAAGCCGCGCGCCTGGTTGCGCCGCGCCGCCGTTACCAGCCCCGGCAGCGGGGTTGGCCGCATGTGCGACAGATGATCGGCGATCGGGTTGGCCAGCGCCATCTCGGGCCCGCCGCCGCCGAAGGCCGCCGCCTCGGCCTCGGCCACGAAGGAGTAGTGCACACACTCGATCAGACCCGCGCCCGCGAGCGCCCGGCGCGCCGCCGCCTCGCGCCGCTGCATCGGCGT
>JBCCMW010000383.1:0-3636 GCA_039026175.1 Pseudomonadota bacterium | reverse complement strand
CGACAGCCTGACCCATGCCGAGTGGGAGGCGCTGTGCGACGGCTGCGGCAAGTGCTGCCTGCTCAAGCTCGAGGACGAGGACAGCGGCGAGGTGCACTACACCAACGTCGCCTGCCGGCTGTTCGACGCCACGACGGGGCGCTGCGGCCAGTATGCGCTGCGCCAGAGCCTGGTGCCGAGCTGCGTGGTGCTGAGCCCCACGACCCTGCGCGACGCCATGGCGTGGATGCCGGCGACCTGTGCCTATCGCCGCCGCTCGGAAGGCCTGCCGCTGCCCGCCTGGCATCCGCTGCTGACCGGCGATCCCGAGAGCCCTGCCGCCGCGGGCCATGCGCTACGCAACGTCACAGTGCCCGAGTGGGAGGTGGCCGAAGAGGACCTGCAGGACCACATCTGGCCGGGGATCGGCGACGGCGAGTACCCGCTGGACACCGGGACGCTGCCGGCCCCGACGGCCGACGATAGGGCCGGCGACGGTTGGGCCCGGGGCGGGGAACCCGGCGACTGGGAACCCGAGAACTGGAACACTGGCGACTGGGAAGCCGACGAAAGGGAACCCGGCGGCTGGGAACCCGGCGGCTGGGACGACGATGACTGGGCCCGCGATCACTGGGCCCGCGACCACTGGGCCCGCGACCACTGGGCCCGCGATGACTGGGCCGGCGGTCACTGGGCCGACGACGGCAAACCCGGCGACCGGGCCGGCGAGTGGAACAACGACGACCGGGCCGTCAGTGCCGACGGCGGCGGTGTCGAACCCGAGGATGTGACGGAGGACGACCCGTGCCGCTGATCGACAAGCAGGGCGCCGAGCAGGCGCTCGCTCGCCGCACCGGGACCGGGTCCGTGGGGACCCCGGCGCCCCGCACCCGGGCGCTGGCGCTGCTGATCTCGGCGGCCGCGGCGGCGGTACCCTCGGGCATCTTCTGCTCGCTGCTGTTCGCCCTGGGCTTTGGCACGGCCACCGCGGTCGCGGTCGGCTTTCTGCCGATCCCGCTGCTGGCGCCGCCGCTGGCCCTGCGCATCGAGCGCCAGCTCGCCCGACCGCCGGCGGGCTGAGCCGCCCGCCTCGCGCCCCGGCCCCCGTCGCCCTGGACCCCGTCGCCCCGGCCCACGTCGCCCCGGCCCCCGTCGCGCCGGACCCCGTCGCCCTGGCCTCGGCCCTCGTCGCTCCGGCCCCCGTTCCTCGACCCGCGTTGCCCCGGTCCGCGTCGCCCCGGTTCATGTCGCCCCGGTCTGTCCCGCCCCCGGCAGTCGCCCGCGCTGCGCGCGCTTTGGCGGCGTGACGCGGCGAAGGGGCTTGCGCGCCGGCCGCCGAGCGCCGAACGCTTGGGCCGACGGTCGCGGCGTTCGCGCCCCGGCGCCTCCTCCTGCCCACCGGAGACCCGCCATGCAGTTCAGCTCGGACAACGTGACCGGCGCCCACCCCGCACTGATCGACGCGCTGGTCCAGGCCAACGGCGGCGCTGCCATGCCCTATGGCAACGATCCGCTGACCGAAGGCGTCGAGGCGCGCATCCGCACGCTGTTCGAGGCCCCGCGCGCCCGCGTCTTTCTGGTCGCCACCGGCACCGCTGCCAACGCCATCGCGCTCGCCTCGATGTGCCCGCCTTGGGGCGCGATCTACTGCCACGGCCTCGCGCATATCGAGGAGGACGAGTGCAACGCGCCCGAATTCTTTACCGGCGGCGCCAAGCTCACCCATGTGGACGGGCCGCATGCCACGGTGGCGGCCGAGCGGCTGGCCGCGCGCCTGGGCGGCGCCGGCGCGGGCAACGTGCACAATGCCCAGCCGGGCGCGGTGTCGATCACCCAGGCGACCGAGCGCGGCGCCGTCTACACGCCCGATGCCGTCGCGCGGTTGGCCGAGATCGCCCACGCGCGCGGGCTGGCGCTGCACATGGACGGTACGCGCTTTGCCAACGCGGTGGCGGCGACGGGGGCCAGCCCCGCCGCGCTCAGCCACCGTTCGGGGGTCGACGTGCTGTGCCTCGGCGCCACCAAATGCGCGGCGATGGCGGCCGAGGCGATCGTGCTGTTCGAGCCCGACGCTGCACCCGGCCGCGCCTGGGAGATCGCGCTGCGGCGCAAGCGGGGCGGGCACCTGCTGTCGAAGATGCGCTTCGTCTCGGCCCAGATGGCGGCATGGCTGGACGACGGGCTCTGGTTGTCGCTCGCGGCCCATGCCAACGCGATGGCGGCGCGGCTGCGCGCCGGGCTGGCGTCGCCGGCGGCCCGGGCGGCGGGGCTCCGCGTCGTCTCGCCACCCGACGCGAACCTGACCTTCGTCACGATGCCCGAGCCCGTGCACCGGGCGCTGCAGGCGGCGGGCGCGCGCTACTATGCCGGGCCCGAAGGCGCCGAGGACAGCGCCGCCGACGCACCTGATCCAGCCGCCGCGGTGGGGGCTGCCCCAGTGGCTGCCCCAATGGCTGCCCGTGGGGACACCTGTGGGGGCACCCGTGTGGCCGCGCGGCTGGTGACCTCCTGGGCCACGACCGAGGCGGAGGTCGACGCCTTCCTCGCCACCGTCGCGGCTGCCGCCCCGGTCCCCGACCCGGTAACTGCCCCCGCCGCAGGCTGATCCCAGCCGCCGCCCAAGTGCGGTCGTCCCCAAGTCGCTGTGCCGGTTCGACACGGATGCAGCGGCTTGGATGCGGCCGCGCGGTCTCGATCCCCGCGCCGCCGGCCGCTGGCGACGATGCGCTGGAGTTTTGCAGTTTTGTGACATATTCTTGACAGTCTGCCCCCAGGGTAGCGGCAGGCTAAAGGAGGGTGAGATGCACGCATTGTCGACCATCGGTGCGCCGCTGGGTTTCGCGCAGCGCGGCCGGGCCGACGTTGCGCTGGTCGGGATTGCGCTGGCAGGCGCCCTGCTGTGGAGCGCGGCGCCCGGCAGCGCGCGCGCCGAACCCACCAGCGCCGTGGCCCACACGCACGCGGGGCTGGACTGCACCTTCTTCAAGAGCCAGGCTTTCAACCGCGCGCCGGATCACTATACCGTCCAGATGCATCGGCTGTGCGGCATGCTGTCGGCCTACAAGCGGGCGGTGATCGAGGCCAACTCGGCCGAGTATCGCGCCGACTATATCGCACGGCGCGGGGGCGCCGATCTGGTGCCGTCGACGCGCCAGCGGCCGATCGGCGCAACCAGCGACGCCGGCAACTACCTGATCGCGCGCGACATCGGGCTGATCGATGCCATCGCCGACCTGCCCGCAACGGGTCCCTGACAGCGGCCACATCCACCCAGCGCCAGCGGCGTCCGGGCCCTCCTTTGGCCCTGTCGATGGCCCCCCGGATAGCCCACCAGTGGCCCGCCGGGCAGGGGTTCCGGCGGGACGCGCTCGCGAAGACAGACCCACGGCCCCCCTGGATCGATCCGACGCCACGATCCGCGCGGCAGCCCCGATTGGAGCCAGCATTACCAACCGCGCCGTGCTCCGCCGTCTCGGTCGCCCAGTCAGCGGCCAAGCAGGCGCTGCCCTGCACTTCCCGCCAACCGCGGTCGGGGCGCCGCCCCATGGCCGCGGTCGGATCGCCGCCCCAGCGCCGAGGTCGGTTCGCCGCCCCAGCGCCGCGGTCGGGTCGCCGCCCCATGGCCGCGGTCGGGCCGCCCCCCAGGGCTGCGGTCGG
>JBCCMW010000382.1:0-3656 GCA_039026175.1 Pseudomonadota bacterium | reverse complement strand
GTGAGGTCGGCCACGTGGCTCTGCACCCGCATGAGATCGGAGCGCTGGGACCGGTAGTGCTGGACCAGAAGCTCGCCCGCCGTGTTGAGCCGCACGCCGCGGGGCAGGCGTTCGAAGATGGGGCTGCCGAACTCCTCCTCGAAGCGCTGGATCCGGCGGTTGAGCGCCGAGGAGGTGAGGTTCATGTCCTCGGCCGCCTTGCGGATCGATCCCGCGCGCGCGACCTCCAGGATCAGCCGGAAATCATCCAGGTGCCGCATGGCGCTCCTCGGCTCGCTCGTAGACACACGCGCTGCAACGGTCTGATAAACCGGTCATTTCGTGCAACCGCTGAATTCAGTGCAGCGATCCTGTGCAAATTGAACAGTAGCGAGAAGCGCTCATCTGTACCAGCGTTCGCGCCTAGGTTGCTGCAGCCCTGCCCAGCGCAGGCTCTCCGGGAGATGTCCAGATGTCCGACCATCCGACGCGCCGCGCCTTTGTTAAAGGCGGTATCCTCTCCGCCTCGATGCTGCCGTTTCTCAAGCACCTGCCGGCCTCGGCCCAGGGCAGCGGCGTTGCGGTCGCGGTGATGGGGCAGACGATCAACAGCCTCGACATCCACCGCACCGGCACCAATCGTCCGAGCTATCAGATCGCGGTGAACTGCTACGACCGCCTGGTCTCGTTCGGCACCAAGACGACGCCGGACGGCGCGCTGTCCTACGACTACTCGGTGATCCAGCCGGAACTGGCCGAGAGTTGGGAGATCTCGGAAGACGGCCTGACGATGACCTTCACGTTGAAGGCCGACGCGGTGTTCCAGGATGGCCGGCCCGTGACCGCGGCGGACGTCAAGTGGTCCTACGACCGTGCGGTGTCCGCCGGCGGGTTCCCGACCGTGCAGATGAAGGCCGGCGGGCTGGAGCGGCCGGACCAGTTCGAGGCGGTGGACGCGCGGACCTTCGTCATCAAGCTGGATCGCGCGTCCAAGCTGACGCTGCCCGATCTGGCGGTGCCGGTGCCCTACATCCTGAACAGCGAGCTCGCCAAGGAGAACGCCACCGCCGACGACCCCTGGGCGATGGAATTCGTGCACAAGAACACCATCGGCTCGGGCGCCTACAAGGTGGTGCGCTGGGACCCCGGCCAGCAGCTGGTGTACGAGCGCAACGACGACTGGACCGGCGGGCCATTGCCCGGCATCCAGCGGCTGATCCTGCGCGAGGTGCCGAGCCAGGCGACGCGCCGCGCGCTGATCGAACGCGGCGACGTGCAGATGTCGTTCAACATCCCCAACAAGGACGCCAAGGAGCTGGACGAGACCGAGGGGGTCGAGGTGTTCTCGACTCCCATCGAGAACGCGATCTACGTGGTCGGCGTGAACCACAGCTTCGAGCCGTTCCAGGACCCCGACGTGCGCAAGGCGCTGGCCTATGCGATTCCCTACGAAGAGATCTTCCAGGCGGCCGCCTATGGCCGGGGCCGGCCTATGTGGGGCGGCTCGGCCGAGATCACCACGATGGATTGGCCGCAGCCCTCGCCCTATGCGTTCGACATGGACAAGGCGCGCGAGCACCTGGAGAAATCGAGCTTTGCGAGCGGGTTCGAGGTGCCGTTCTCGATCAGCCTGGGGCAGGTCGACTGGATGGAGCCGACCGCCCTGTTGATCCAGGAGAGCCTCGGGAAGCTCGGCATCGCGGTGACCATCGACAAGATCCCGGGCGCCAACTGGCGCACCGCCTCGCTGGTCGAGAAACGGCTGCCGCTGCACCTGGAAGGCTTCGGCGGGTGGCTGAACTACCCCTGCTACTACTTCTTCTGGGCCTACAAGGAAGGGCACCTGTTCAACTCGTCGAATTACCGTAACGAGGAGATCGAGACGCTGGTCGACGAGGCGCTGCACATGCCGACCGATGACCCCGAATACGCGCCCAAAGTAAAGCGCATGTTCGAGATCGCGTTCGAGGATCTGCCGCGCATCCCGCTGTGGCAGCCTGCGCTGAACGTCGCGACCAACGGGGTGGAGGGCTACGAGTACTGGTTCCACCGCCAGTTGGACGCCCGCAAGCTGGCGACCGGCTAGGCCCGCCGGCGCGGACGGCCGGGACGGCGGACGCATCATGGCAGGCCAGGGACAGGCGGGCGCAGGCACGGCGACAGGGAGCGACGCGCTGCTGACCCGGTTCAGACCCGTCGCGCTGCGCCTAGCCCAGGCGGTGCCCGTCGCCTTTGGCGTCGTGGTGATCAGCTTTCTGCTGACCCGCGCGCTGCCCGGCGACCCGGCGGTGTATTTCGCCGGCGCCATGGCGGACGAGGCGTCCATCGCCCAGATCCGCGGCGATCTGGGGCTGGATCGCCCGCTGCCGGTGCAGTTTCTCTACTACCTGGGCGACCTGGCGCGCGGCGATTTGGGCAACTCGATCTCGACCGGGCAGCCGGTGCTGGCGGACCTGGCACAGCGGCTGCCCGCGTCGCTGGAGCTGACGTTCACCGCGCTTATCGTCTCGTGCGGGGTGGCGGTGCCGCTGGGGGTGCTCGCGGCCACGCGGCCGGGCTCGCTGGTCGACCATCTCTGCCGGGTGGTGGTGACGGCGGGTGTGTCGCTGCCGACGTTCTTTACCGGCATCGTGCTGGTCTATGTCTTCTATTACCTGGCCGGGATCGCGCCCGCGCCCCTGGGGCGGCTCGATTTTCTGTATCTCGAGCCGCCGCGGGCGACCGGGTTCCTGCTGATCGACACGCTGCTGATCGGCGATGTCCAGACATTCTGGGCCGCGCTTCGCCAACTGGTGCTGCCGGCGTTGACGCTGGCGCTGTTCACCATGGCGCCCATCGCGCGGATGACCCGGGGCGCGATGCTGCAGGCCCTGTCGTCCGACTATATCCGCACCGCGCGGGCCGCGGGCCTCGGGTGGCGCAAGGTGCTGTTCGGCTATGCGCTGCGCAACGCCATGCTGCCGGTCGTCACGACGCTGGGCATGGTGTTCAGCTTTACCCTGGGCTCGAATGTGCTGGTCGAGAAAGTATTCGCCTGGCCCGGCATAGGCTCCTACGCGGTCGAGGCGCTGGTCGCCTCGGACTATGCCGCGGTGCAGGGGTTCGTGCTGGCGATGGCGTTGCTGTTCGTGGCGCTGAACCTGGTGATCGACGTCGCGTACACCGCAATCGATCCGCGCATCGGCTTCGACGCGCGATGATGCGGGCGCGCGCGACCACACGCCGGGCGGCGGCATGAGCGTCGCCAAGGCAGCCCGGCCGGCGGCACCCAGCACGCTGCAGCACATCGCGTATGTGCTGCGCGAGAACCCCGTGACGCTGATCGCCTTTGCGATGTTTGCCGTGCTGGTGCTGGCCGCGGTGCTGGGCCCGTCGCTGGTGCCGCACGACCCGTACGCCAGCGACGCCGCCCGCGCGCTGCAGCCCCCGTCGGCCGCGCACTGGTTCGGGACCGACAATCTGGGCCGCGACGTGTTCAGCCGGGTGGTGGTGGCGACGCGGCTGGATCTCACGATCTCGGTCGTCGCGGTGATGCTGTCGTTCGTCGTCGGCTCGGCCCTGGGCGCCAACGCCGGGTATTGGGGCGGCGGGGGCGATGGCGGGCGGGGGCGGGTGCTGGACCCCAACATGGCCATCCCCCAGTTAGTGCAGGCGAAGGGGATCGTCGCGGCGCTGGG
>JBCCMW010000381.1:0-3659 GCA_039026175.1 Pseudomonadota bacterium | reverse complement strand
GCCGCTCTTCCATCGTGTTCTCGTTGCGCTTGCGCGAGGCGTCGATCAGCCAGCGGATCGCCAGCGCTTCGCGGCGTTCCGGCCGCACCTCGACGGGCACCTGGTAGGTCGCACCGCCCACGCGGCGCGAGCGCACCTCGACGGCCGGTTTGAGGTTGTACAGCGCCTCGTGGAACACCTCCACCGGCTCGCGCCGCAGCCGGCCTTCGACCCGCCCCAGCGCTCCGTAGACGATGCTCTCGGCGACCGATTTCTTGCCGTCGAACATCAGGTTGTTCATGAACTTGGTGAGCACGCGATCGCCGAACTTGGCGTCCGGCAGAACTTCGCGTTTTTCGGCGCGGTGACGACGCGACATGGCCCGCCCTCCTTACTTCGGCCGCTTGGCGCCGTACTTGGACCGGCGCTGTTTGCGGTTCTTGACGCCCTGGGTATCCAGCACGCCGCGCAGGATGTGGTAGCGCACGCCCGGCAGGTCCTTTACGCGACCGCCGCGGATCAGCACCACGCTGTGCTCCTGCAGATTGTGGCCTTCGCCCGGGATGTAGCTGATCACTTCGAAGCCGTTGGTCAGCCGCACCTTCGCCACCTTGCGCAGCGCCGAGTTCGGCTTCTTCGGCGTCGTCGTATAGACGCGCGTGCACACGCCGCGCTTCTGCGGGCAGGCCTGCAGGTGCATCGCCTTCTGGCGCTTTACTTTGGGCTGCCGCGGCTTGCGGATCAGCTGTTGGATCGTCGGCATCCGTGCCTCGTGCTCGTCTTCGGTCCAGGCGCGCGTTGCGCGGCGTCGTCGGGGCGCGCCGGGCGCGCATGTCGTAGGGCGCCATGGGCGCGGGGTCGTCGCGGCGCCATGGGCGCGGGGTCGTCACCAACGCCGAAGGCGCCGGACCGCCAGACCGCCGAAGGCGCCCGGTCGCTCTGTCGCCGCCCGGCGCCAAACGGGCCAGAGGCGTACCCCTAGGCCCAGGCAGGGCACTGCCCGAGCGAACACGCCACGCCTCGACGGAGCGGCCGAGGCTCCCGCCGTAAACCGAGAGGACCGGGCCCCAAAGGCCGGGTCGTCCAAGCCAGTCTGTCAGGCAAAACGCCAACATCGCGCCCGTCGTCGCGCAAGTGCGCGGCTTATACGGACACCGGTTACCCCGGTCAAGCGGCCGGTGGCCCACCGACAACGCCAGCGGACCCTCTTTGTGCGGTCTCTCTAGCGTGAACCGAAACGGTCCGCCGCTGCAAGCGAAACCGTCGCACCGCAGATGCCGCGCGACCGCTCGCGCACCCCCCGCCCACCAAGGGCATCCCGCTCGGCCCTGCCGCACCCCCACCCCCCAAAAGGCCGCCGATCCACAACGAAAAGCGCCGGTCCCGGGAAGGGACCGGCGCCTGATGCGGTAGCGTGCGCGTGCCTTGCCGCGGGCTCAGAAGATCTCGCCAAACCCCGAGGGGCCGCCACGGTCGCCCGGGGGCGGCATGTCGGGCTCCTCGGCGTCGATCACCTCCAGCGCCTCCTGGGCCTCGCGCGCGGCGGCCGCCCGCTCGTCCAGGATCTTGCGGTCGCGCCGTTGCGCCTCGACCCGAAGACGGGTCGTCGCCCCACCCGTGCCCGCCGGGATCAGCCGCCCGACGATCACGTTCTCCTTGAGCCCGACCAGACGGTCGCGCTTGCCCTGCACCGAGGCTTCGGTCAGCACGCGCGTCGTCTCTTGGAACGAGGCCGCCGAGACGAACGAGCGGGTCTGGAGCGAGGCCTTGGTGATGCCCAGCAGCACCGGGGCCCCTTCGGCCGGGCGCTTGCCCTGGGCCTCCATCTTCTCGTTGATCTCGTCGAACTCGACCCGGTCAATCTGTTCGCCGGGCAGCAGCGTCGTATCGCCCGAGGCCGAGACCTCGATCTTCTGCAGCATCTGGCGGACGATCACCTCGATGTGCTTGTCGTTGATCTTCACGCCCTGCAGTCGATAGACGTCCTGGATCTCGTTCACCAGGTAGCTCGCCAGCGCCTCGACCCCGCTGATCGCCAGGATGTCATGCGGTGCCGGGTTGCCGTCCATGATGAACTCGCCCTTCAGGATCGTATCGCCCTCCTTGACGGTGATACGCTTGCCCTTGGGGATCAGGTACTCGCGCTTTTCGTCGGTGTCGTGCACCGGCTCCAGCACGATGCGGCGCTTGTTCTTGTAGTCCTTCTCGAAGTGCACCACGCCGTCGATCTCGGCGATGATGGCATGGTCCTTGGGCCGGCGCGCCTCGAACAGCTCAGCCACCCGCGGCAGACCGCCGGTGATGTCCTTGGTCTTGGCGCCCTCGTCCGGGCTGCGGGCCACGACCTCGCCGGCCTGGATCGCATCGCCCTGCTCGACCGACAGGATGGCGCCCACCGACATCTCGTAGTGGACCGGGGCACCGTTATCCAACCGCACCGGGTTGCCGTCCTCGTCGACGATGGCAATGGCCGGGCGCAGATCGTTGGCCTTGGAGGCCGAGCGCCAGTCGCTGACGATGCGCTGCGAGATGCCCGTCGCCTCGTCCGTCTCCTCGCGCACCGAGGTGCCGAGCGTCAGGTCGATGAAGGCCACCTTGCCCGACTTCTCGGCGATCATCGGGATGGTGTAGGGATCCCACTCGGCCAGACGCGCGCCGCGCTCGATCACCTCGCCCTCGCCGACCAGCAGCTTGGTGCCGTAGTTCACCTTGAACTGGGCGCGGTCCTTGCCCTGTTCGTCGGTGATCGCGATCTGCGCGTTGCGCGAGATCACCAGCACGTCGCCATCGGGGTTGGTGATCAGTTCGGCGTTGCGCATCACAACGCGGCCCTCCTGGGTGCTTTCCAGGAAGGACTGGTCGGACACGTTGGCCGCGCCGCCGATGTGGAAGGTCCGCATCGTCAACTGCGTGCCCGGCTCGCCAATGGACTGTGCGGCGATGATGCCCACCGCCTCGCCCACGTTCACCAGCGTGCCCCGCGCCAGATCGCGCCCATAACAGGTGGCGCAGATGCCATCCTTCAGCTCGCAGGTCAGCGGCGAGCGGACCTTGATGCGCTGCACGTTGGCGTCGTCGATCGCCGCGGCATGCCGCTCTTCGACCAGCACCAGCGCAGGGTGCACGACCTCGCCCGACACCGGGTGGACGATGTCCTCCAGCGGGAAGCGGCCCAACACCTGCTCGCCGATCGAGACGATGGGCTTGCCGCCGTCGTCGGTCACCGGCTCGGCGGTGATGCCTTCGAGCGTGCCGCAGTCCTCGGTCTTGATGATGCAGTCCTGCGCCACGTCGACCAGGCGGCGGGTCAGGTACCCCGAGTTGGCCGTCTTGAGCGCTGTGTCCGCCAAGCCCTTGCGCGCGCCGTGCGTCGAGTTGAAGTACTCGAGCACCGTCAGGCCTTCCTTGAAGTTCGAGACGATGGGCGTCTCGATGATCTCGCCCGACGGCTTGGCCATCAGCCCGCGCATGGCGGCCAGCTGGCGCATTTGGGTCGGCGAGCCGCGCGCACCCGAGTGGCTCATCATATAGACCGAGTTCGCCTCGAGCTGGCGGCCGGTCTCGGCGTCGCGCTTGGTCGAGCTGATCTCGCCCATCATCTCGCCGGCCACCTGGTCGGTGCACTTGGCCCAGGCGTCGACCACCTTGTTGTACTTCTCGCCCGAGGTGATCAGCCCGTC
>JBCCMW010000380.1:0-3665 GCA_039026175.1 Pseudomonadota bacterium | reverse complement strand
GCGATGCCCGCCGGCGCGCCCAGCCGGGTCAGCAGCATCCGCCCCGTCACGAAGGTCGCCACCAGACCCATCGCGATGCCCGCCACCGCCTGGATGGTGACCGCCCCGCCGGGACCGAGCGAGGCGCCGATCCCGAACGCCAGGAGCGGGATGACCCCGGCATCGCGGGTCCAATTGAACCCCGTCGACCACAGCGGGCGGCCCAGGTTGTTGCACGCGGCGTTCGAGACGAACAGCCAGCCGGCGAACAGCCAAGCCCCGGCCCCGTAGCTGGTGAAGGCGCGCACCACATCGACGCCTGCACCCGACACGCCGAACCCGTCCAGGATGACGGGCGTTGCCAGCCACAGCGCCGCCCAGACCACCACCACATAGCCGGCCGAGAAGATCAGCGCATCGCGCCAGGTCGAGCGGATGCGCTCCAGCAGGCCGGCGCCGCGGTTCTGGCCCAGGATCGGCCCCACCGCGCCCGACAGCGCGAACAGCCCGCCGAAGGCGAGCGCCGAGATGCGCCCCACGACGGCCCATCCCGCCACCGCCTGGTCGCCGTGCTCGGCCACCAGCGAGGTCAGATACGCGTTGCCGAACGGTGTCGAGAGCTGGGTCGCCACCGCCGGCCCCGCGATGGCGGCCAACTGGCGTGCATCGCCCGCGAACCGCCCGCGCGACGGCGGGGCCAGCAGGTTGTGCAGACGGGTCACGAAGTAGAGCCCCAGCGCCGCCAGCCCGATGCGCGACAGCACCGAGGCGTAGGCCGCCCCGTCCAGCCCCAGGTTCAGCCCGAAGATCAGGATCGGATCCAGGATCGCCGCCACGATCCCGCCCGTCAGGGTGACATTCATCGCCCGTCGCCCCTCGCCCGCCGCGCGCAGGAGCCCGCCCGAGATCATGCCGACGCCGAGCAGCGGCAGCGAGACCAGCACAATCGCCAGGTAATCGGTGGCGAGGTCCAGCGTGCTTCCCTGGGCGCCGATCAGCATCAGCCCCTCGCGCCGCACGGCGATGGCGATGACGGCGACCACGGCCAGCGCGCCCACCAGCAGGATCAGCGCGCTGCCCGCCGCCTCGCGCGCGCCCTGCTCGTCGCCCGCGCCGATGGTGCGGCTGACGACGGCGCCCGCGGCGATGGCCAGCCCGATCGAGACCGAGATCAGGAAGAACTGGAAGGTGCCGGCAAAGCCGATGGCCGCGGCCAGCTCCTCCTGGCCCAGCAGCGAGATGTAGAACAGGTTGATCGCGTCCACGAAGAACAGCGCCATCAGCCCCACGGCACCGGTCGCGGTCATCACCGCGACGTGGCGCATGGTCGAGCCTTTGGTGAAGCGTGCCTCGGCCATCGCTGCCTCCGCTGGGGCCGGCCGGGGGGCGGGAGGCGGACCGGCGGCCGCCCCGGCATAGCGCCTGTTCAGGGATTATGCACGGCCGGCGGCCGAGGCCGGTGCGGCACTACTCGGCCGGTGTGCCGACCGCGCCGCCGGCGCGCGCGCCCAGCGTGGTCTCGTTGCCCGGGCCCGGATGGCGCGGCACGACCAGCGCCAGCAGCAGCGAGGCCAGCGCCAGCGCCGCCGCCAGCCCGAACACCGCACCCGGCGAGACCAGCCACAGATACCCCAACGGCGCCGGCAGGGTGACCGCGGCGATGTGGTTGATGGTAAAGGCCACCGCGGCCGTCGGCGCCTGGTCTGCCGGATCGGCGATCTTCTGGAAGTAGGTCTTGTGCGCAATCGCCAGGCTGAACAGCATATGGTCCAGCACATACAGCGCCATCGCCAGCAACACGCCCCAGTCGAAGAAGTAGATCCCGGCGTAGAGCGCAAATACGATGAACAGCCCGACGTATTCGATACACAGTGCCACCCGCTCGCCAAAGCGCTGGATCAACAGCCCTGCCTTGGGTGCAAACCACATGACGAACAGGTAATTGACCAGCATCAGGCCGGTGACTTCGTGCACGTCCAGTCCAAAGTGCTCGACCATCATGAAAGGCGCGAACACCACAAAGATCTGTCGCCGCGCTCCGCCGATGAACACCAGCGCATAGTAGAGCCAATAGCGCGGCCGCAGGATCATCTGCTTGTTTTGCACGACAGGGGCCACGAAATTGGGAAAGGCCAGCCAGCAGTAGGCCGCGATACCGGCACAGAGCAGCCCGCCGGTCCAGTACACGGCCTCGTAGGGTACGTCGAAAATCAGCCACACGGCGATGATCACGCCGAACACCAGCAACGAGCCGAAGCTCTGTGCTGCCACCACGCGGCCGATGGCGGCCGGCGCCCGGCCCTTTTCGAACCACTGCAGCTGCAGCGATTGGTTGACCGTCTCGTAATAGTGAAAGCCGATCGACGAGATCAGCGTCGTCAGCATCAGGCCCCAGAAGGTCGCGAATTCGCCCGTCACCGCGGTGCCGAGGCCGAGCAGCGCGAGCGACATCAGCGCCAGCGCCTGCTCGCGCACCCAGATCAGCAGCCAGATCACCAGAAAGGCCAGGAAGCCCGGGATCTCGCGCACCACGTGCAGCCAGCCGATATCGGCGCCGTCGAAGGCCACGCGCTCGACCGCGAAATTGTTGAGCAGCGCCATCCAGGTGGCAAAGGCCAGCGGCGAGGCCACGGCCATCAGCATCAGCAGCGTCTCGGGCCGCCGCCAGCGCGGAAGATGCGCGACATCGTGGATCGACACGCTCTCGCGCGTCCACAAACTGGCCATGGGAACCGCCCTCCTGGTGGCGTGCCTAGACCAGTGTCACGCCCCCGGCCGCCGCGCAATCCCAGCAGCGCTCCCGGACCGGCGAGGCGCGGCAGCAGCGCGCATCCGTCCGGTCCCGGCAGCGCGCGCGAGGAAACATCGCGCGCGGGCTGCGCGCCCGACAACACACCGCCCGGGCAGCGCGCCCGACAAGACACCGTCCGGGCAGCGCGCTCGAGGGGACACCGCGCGCTGGCGGCGAGGCCGACAAGACACCGCCTGGGCAGAGCGCCTGAGGAGACAGCCGCGCAGGCGGCGCGCCAAGGCGGGCGGACGTGCCAGGGCGGCCGTGCCAGGGTGGCCGTGTCAGTTCTTGGCGTAGTACTCGACGACGAGCTGCGGCTCCATCATCACCGGATAGGGCACGTCCGACAGCGTGGGCACACGGACCAGCGTGCAGGTGCCCTTGTTGTGGTCGACCGCCAGATACTCGGGGACGTCGCGCTCGGCCGACTGGGCAGCCTCCAACACCAGCGGCATCTGCTTGGCCTTGTCGCCGATCTCCAGCAGGTCGCCCTCAGCGACGCGATAGCTCGCGATGTTGACCCGCCTGCCGTTCACCTTGACGTGGCCGTGGTTCACGAACTGGCGGGCGGCAAAGATCGTCGGCACGAGTTTCGCGCGATAGACGACGGCATCGAGGCGTTGCTCCAGCAGACCGATCAGGATGCCGCCGGTGTCGCCGCGGCGACGCTCGGCCTCGGCATAGATGCGGCGGAACTGCTTTTCGGTCAGGTCGCCGTAGTAGCCCTTGAGCTTCTGCTTGGCGCGCAGCTGGATGCCAAAGTCCGACAGCTTGCCCTTGCGGCGCTGGCCGTGCTGGCCGGGACCGTATTCGCGGCGGTTCACCGGCGACTTAGGGCGCCCCCAGATGTTCTCGCCCATGCGGCGGTCGATCTTGTGCTTGGCGGACGTGCGCT
>JBCCMW010000379.1:0-3672 GCA_039026175.1 Pseudomonadota bacterium | reverse complement strand
CGCTGGTGCCGGTGATCTACATGCCGCTGACCGCCGAGACGGTGCCGAGCGAGAGCGCGCTCGCCCGTCTCTCGCGCTACATCGCCAGCGGCGGCATGCTGCTGATCGACACCCAGTCCGGCGCCTCGGGCATCGGCGGCGCCGGCGCGGCCGAGATGCGCCAGGTCGCGCGCGCGCTCAACCTGCCTCCGCTGGCGCAGGTTGACGAAGACCATGTGCTGACCCGAACCTTCTATTTGCTGACCCGGTTTCCCGGGCGCTGGCAGGGCGGGCGCGTGTGGGCCGAGGCCCCGCCCGAGGGCCGCCAGGACACCGAGAACGACCCCAACCTGCCGCGCTTCGACCGGATCGACGACAATGTCAGCCCCGTGATCGTGGGCTCGGCCGACTGGGCCGCGGCCTGGGCGGTCGACGATCTGGGCCGCGCGCTCTATCCCGTGGGCCGCGGCGGCGACCGCCAGCGCGAGATGGCCTACCGCTTCGGCATCAACGTCGTGCTGTACGCGCTGACCGGCAACTACAAGTCCGACCAGGTGCACGCCCCGGCGGTGCTGGAGCGGCTGGGCCAATAGCGGCGCGTCCCGCGGGACCCGTCGCGGCCGGCGGACGGGGCGCCGCCGCCGGCCGTGCCGGCGGCACGACAAACCAGGCACCGCGGACGCGCGGCGAGCGAGGACGAAGATGCAGACCAGCGTCGTGTTCGATCCCCTGATCGGCTGGAACCTGATCGCGCTGGCGGCCGGGCTGGCGCTACTGGTCGTTGCCGGCACCCTGTGGCGCGGGCTGCAGGGCTGGTGGCTGCGCGGCCTGGCCCTGGGCGTGCTGCTGCTGGCGCTGGCCGGCCCGCACCTCAAGCAGGAGGAGCGCGAGGGTCTGGGCAACATCGGCTTTCTGGTCGTCGACCAGAGCGCGTCGACCGAGCTGGAGGACCGCGCCGCCGCGATCGAGGAGGCCCGCGTGCGGCTGAGCGAGGCTGCCCGCGAGGCCTCCTCGTCCGCGCGTCCGCTCGAAATCCGCGTGATCGAGGTGGCCGAGGAGCCGGGCCGCAACCGGGGCACGCGTCTGCTGTCGGCGCTGGACGCGGCCGCCGCGCGCGTCGCCCCCGACCAGATCGCAGGGGCGATCCTGCTGACCGACGGGCGGGTGCACGACGCAGATCTGTTGGAGCGCTTTCCCGCGCCCGTGCACCAGCTCATCGCGGGCGAGCGCGAGGCGTTCGACCTGGCGCTCGACCTCAAGAACGCACCCGCCTTCGGCATCGTCGGCGAGGAGGTGACCTTTACCCTGGCCGCCGAACTGCTGGGCACCCGGCCCGAGGGGCTGTCGAGCGCGATCACCGCAGAGGTCTCGATCGACGGCGGGCCGCCGCGGCCGATGGTGCTGACGCTGGGGCTGGACCAGGAGCTGACCATCCCGCTGGAGCATGGCGGCGCGACCATCGTGGACATCCGCCTGCCCGTGCGCGAGGGCGAGCTGACCGACCGCAACAACCGCATCATCGCCACTGTCACCGGCGTGCGAGACCGGCTGCGCGTGCTTTTGGTGTCGGGCGAGCCGCACCCCGGCGGGCGGGCCTGGCGCGACCTGCTCAAGGCCGACCCGATGGTGGACCTGATCCACTTCACCATTCTCCGCCCGCCGGCCAAGCAGGACGGCACGCCCGTGTCCGAGCTCTCGCTGATCGCCTTCCCGACGCGCGAGCTGTTCCTCGACAAGATCGACGGTTTCGATCTGATCGTGTTCGACCGCTACCGCTATCGCGCCGTGCTCGCCTCGGCGTACCTGGCCAACATCGTGCGCTATGTGCGCGAGGGGGGCGCGGTGTTCGTCGCCTCGGGCCCCGCGTTCGCGGGCGCGCAGTCGCTGGCGCGCACCCCGCTGGTCGACGTGCTGCCGGCCACGCCCACCGTCTCGGCCATCGAAACGCCGTTCCTGCCACGCGTGTCCGAGGTCGGCGAGCGCCACCCCGTGACGTCGGGGCTGGAGGCGACGGCGGGTCTGGGCGACGAGGGGCCGCTCTGGGGCCGGTGGTTGCGCCAGATCGAGGTGCAGCCCCGCACCGGCAACGTGGTGATGACCGGCGCCGATGGGCTGCCGCTGCTGCTGCTCGACCGGGTGGGCGAGGGGCGGGTGGCGCTGCTCGCCTCGGACCATGCCTGGCTCTGGTCGCGCGGGTACGAAGGCGGCGGGCCGCAGGCCGATCTCCTGCGCCGCACGGCGCACTGGCTGATGCGCGAGCCCGAGCTCGAGGAGGAGGCGCTGATCGCCACCGTCGACGGCGCCGACATCGTGGTCGAGCGGCGCTCGCTGGAGGAGCGGCCGAACCTGGGCGTGATCGCAAGCCCGCCCGCCGGCCCCACCCAGGAGCTGCGGCTGGAACCCGAGGCGCCCGGCCGCTGGCGCGCCCGGCTGGAGACCCCGGCCCAGGGGCTGTGGCGCTTCGCCTCGGACGGGCTGGACGCGGTCGCCGCGGTCGGCCCGCCCAGCCCGCGCGAGTACGATGAGCCGATCGCCACCGACGTGCCGCTCTCGGCGCTGGTGGCCGCCACCGGCGGCGCCGCGGTGTGGCTGACCGAGCAGGATGTGCCCGACCTGCGCCTGGTGGCCGAGGGGCGGCGCAGCGCCGGGCGCGGTTGGATCGGCCTGGCCGCGCGTGAGGCCTTCCGCGTGACCGGCATCCGGCTGACCCCGCTGATGCCTGCCTGGCTGGCCGCGCTGGTCACCGGCCTATTCTTCTTGGCCGCCTGGCGGCTGGAGGGTCAGCGCAAGGTCTGATCCGGCGCCCGAGGAAAGCACGGCGCGCGGCCCTTCACACCCGGTGGCAGGCGATGTAGGCGATGGCCGCGCCCAGGGCGGTCGCCGGGCAGCCTGGACCGCGACCGCGACACGCACCCGTAACCCTCGCCAACGGACGGAGCCCCCATGGCCCGGCGCAAACGCGGCCGCGCGATCGACGGCTGGATCGTCGTCGACAAACCCGTCGGCCCGACCTCGGCCGACGTCGTCAATTGCCTGCGCCGCACGTTGGATGCGCGCAAGGCGGGGCACGCCGGCACGCTGGACCCGCTCGCCTCGGGCGTGCTGGCGGTCGCGTTCGGCGAGGCGACCAAGGCCGTGCCGGCGGTGCAGGACGGCGCGAAGAGCTACCGCTTCACCGTCCGCCTGGGCCGGGCGACCACGACCGACGATGCCGAAGGCGCGGTGATCGCCGAACGCGCCGCGCGCCCGGACGATGCCGCCATCGCCGCTGCCCTGGCCGGGTTCGAGGGCGAGACGCGCCAGGTCCCGCCCGTGTTCTCGGCCGTCAAGCGCGACGGGGCGCGGGCCTACGACCTGGCGCGCCGGGCCGTCGCGGCGGGCGATTTCGACGCGCTGCCCGAGCTGGCGGCCCGGCCCCTGACGGTGCACCGCATCGCCCTGGTCGCCCGGCCCGACCCCGACCACGCCGAGATCGAGATGACCTGCGCCAAGGGCGGCTACGTGCGCGCGGTCGCCCGGGATCTGGGTCGCGCGCTCGGCTGTCTCGGCCACGTCGCGGTGCTGCGGCGCACCGCGACGGGGCCGTTCGGCGAGGACGCGGCGCGGGCCCTGGACGCGCTGGCGGCGCCGGGCGCGGCCGAGGCGGCGCTGGCCCCGGTGGCCGCGGGCCTGGCGCTCTGGCCCGAGATCGCG
>JBCCMW010000378.1:0-3686 GCA_039026175.1 Pseudomonadota bacterium | reverse complement strand
GCAGGGGTCTGGAGCAGAGGTCTGGAGTAGGGGCCTGGAACTGCCGGTTCACCTTGTCGCGCGGGCATGGCTGCGCCGGGTCGGGGATGGTCGTCCTGATGCGCTTGCCGCGCACGCCGCCCTGCAAGCCCATGATGCGCCTCAGTTTCTCCACTGTGCTGCAGGCAACCTCGAAGCCCTCATGTAGCAGTTGCCGCCAGACCTTCCGTGCGCCGTAGATGCCGAAGTTCTCCGCATGGACCCGCGCGATCTCGGCCCGCAGCGCGGCATCCCTCCTGGCCTGATCGGATAGCCGCGAAGGATCGTCCCGCCTAGCCCGGTGCGCGTGATACGTCGATGGGGCGATCGGCAACTGTCGGCAGATCGGCTCGACCCCGTGGACATCGCGATGGCCGTCTATGAACGCGATCATCGCTTCAGCGGGGGTCGAGCATCTCAGGCATCGCTCGAAGCGATGCCGCTCTGCCCGAGATCCTGGGCAAAATACGCGCTCGCCGTGCACAAGATCTCGCGCGCCAGTGGGCTCGAACCAGCGGCGCCTACACTCGCGCGCCCTGGCGCAGCGCCCGGATCTCGCGCTCGAGCACCTTCACCCGCGCCGCTTCCTCGGCCCGCGCCTCCTCGCCGGGCACCGCCGCCGGGCACCGCCACGCGCTCCCTCTCACGGATCCAACGCCGCAGCGTCTCCGTCGTGCAGCCGATCTTTGGCGCAATCGATTGGATCGCAGCCCACTGGCTCCCATGGTCGGCCGCGTGGTCGCCGACCATCCGCACCGCACGCTTGTGCATCTCGGGCGCGTATCTCACCGATGTCTTCCCCATCGCTCCGTCCTCTCACAGTCTGGAACCGCCCGAAAACCCAGGGCCGTTCAGGGCGCGGGTCAGGTCAGCACATGAGTGATGAGATGCGCCTCCATCGGCGTTGGGGGTTCTAGCTTGTCCACCAGGCTAAGGATCGCCTTGGCTGGCACCATCGCCTCGCGGTCAGCGTTCTGGGCGAGCAGGCGGTCGGGCGGGACTTCGAGATAGACGATATGGATGCGTGCCCCATAGGCACGCAGCAGGTCGAGGACGCGGCCGCGCATCTGCTGCGTCACATTGGTGGCGTTCCAGACGAAGTCCCGGCCTGCACGTAGATGCTGCCTTGCCCGTTCGCGTGCGGCCTGCACGACTGCGCCCTGGTTGCCGGTGGGCGATGCGCCGAGCTCGGCTCGGAGGGTGTCGAGGCTCACTACCGGCAGGTCGGGGCGATGCCGGGAGATCCAGTGGTCCTTCCCAGAGCCTGGGAGGCCAGCCATCACCGTGACCGTGCAGGGATGATCCTCATGCGCGGCGTGGCGTGGATCGCGGTCCTCACGCTCAAAGAACGCCACGCGGCTCTCGTCGTTGGCGAAGGGGAACGGGCCGGCGAGACAGCCCGCTTCCTCGAAGGCCAGGCGGGCGAGCGCGACATTCTCGATCAGACCATCGCTGTCCACTGCGATGCGCCCGCGGGCATCGGCCCGCGCATGCAGGCATAGGTGATCGGGACGCACCGTCCAGGACGCCTCGATCGCGCGCCGCTCGCTGTCCTCGCGCTCGATCAGCCAGAAGGGAAGCTGATGGCAGGTGATCAACCCGCAGAGCGCCTCACGCCAGGCGAAGGGCGCATGCGCCTCCCAAAGGAGCCGCCGGGCGATGGCGGCCCCGCGCCGCGAATGGCCGCGGGAGGTGATCCGGCCGTCCTCCTCGCGCGTGGTCGCAGGTTTGCCAACGTCGTGGAGGACGGCTGTCCAGAACAGCCGCTCCCGCGCTTCAGCCGGGAGAGCCCGCCATTCGGCATCCGCCACAAGCGCCTCGACGACCATGCGCGTATGGGTGCCGACATCGCCCTCGCCGTGGTGGCGGGGGTCCTGCGGACAGGTGTCGAGCGCGGCGAACTCGGGCCAGAGCGACCAGACGGTGCTCCAGTCGATGCGCCAGCTGGGCGCGGCTGGGACAAGGGCCTCGAGGTCGACGAAGGAGGGCCCGTCCCGGCGCAGCCGGTCACGCGTCCGGGTCATCATAGGCCCCTTCCACGCCTGTCTCGGGCGCCAGAATGTCGATGCCCGGGGCCAACGCGTTCGGCAGGATCGGTCGGCTCTGCCAGTGATCGTCGGCCGTCGCGATCGCCTGGACGAAGTCGGCGCGCACGTATTTCGCGCGCTCGATCACGCGCCCGCCGGCCTCCTGCTTGAGGTAGACACCCTCGGCGAGGTCGCTGTCCTCGGTCTGGCGGGCGACGTGATCTTGGCGGCTGCCCGAGGCTTCCGCCGCCCGTGCGAGCGCGTCACGCCATGCGGCGGATTTGTAGAGTGAGGGCCCAACCAGCCGGTCTAGATCAGCCGGGCGTGAGACGGGGCCGTTGTGCAGTCGAGGTGCCGGGACGACGGGAACACCATACAGCACCTCCCGACGCGCCGCAGTGGAGAGGAAGGCTCCGGCTTCGCGATCGAGCAGGTCGAACTCGACGAAGTAGTGCGGCAGCTGGTCGTAGAAGACCGTGTGCTTGGCGTAGAGCCATTCGCCGTACATGACAAAGCGCGACCCGAGCGCAGCAAAGAGTGCCGGCGCATGCACGTTCGCCCAGGTCTTGAAGAGCGCGAAATGCCGCTCGCGCGGCCCGCCCGTCAGGTAGTGACCGCGGCTCTGCAAGAGTAGCCGACCGTCGGTCGTGAATGACACGGCACAGTTCGCACCGTCGAGCTTCTCGGTCGCCACGACGGGCTGGCCCGCGAGGGCCGCGAGCTTGTGATCGGTGGCGTCGTCGCCGGCCTGTCGGCGCGATCCCTCGACATGACGCGTGCGCGGGTACTTCACCAGCGCAGGGTTGGTGGACTGGGTCATCAGAGTTCTCGGAGTAGCGTCGGCCCGCAATCAGCGGTCGACAGAGCGCACCAGAACAGGCGCCGACCGGTCGAACCGGTCAGTGCCAGCGAAAGTCGATGCGCGTGCCCGTCACATGATCACTCCCAGCCGCGGCCAGATCCGCGATCGTAGGCCGAATAGCCCAATTAACTCGAATTGGCAAAACGCCGAAGGCATGGGCGCCCACACGCTCCTCGCGATACGCAGGCACCAACCCGAGAAGCGATGTTGCGGACGGCACGAACGGCCCTTCCGGGTCACCCAACTGCGCACCAGCGACCAACGACCAGCGTCCAGACTGGGGTTCCCTCATCAGCTGGGGACCTCGAACAAGCATTTTGTTGGGTCTGACTTTGTTCGTGGAGGCTCGTTGTCCGGTGATGAAGGTCGATCAGCACTATCGCCGTGCAGTGCTAAATGTGTGTTCTCGGTGCCAGGTCATCTCGGTTCGTGGGAGCGCGACAGGTCTTCGGATGTCGTACATGATGATCGAGCGGTCGATCTTGGTCGTAGCCCCTTGAGAGGCCTTTGGTCTGGATGGTTGGTGCCATCGCCTGCTTGGTGACGCGGCCGCAGCGCTAAATCGGGGTGAGATGCTTCGAGCGGGTGGCGTTGCCCCTACGGATGTGGGCCGGCATCGGCTACTGGGTCTGTGTGGTTAGTGCAGGCAAGGGCGACCCTGCATCGAGCTACAAGGTACGAATGCGGTTGATCCGTTCAGTGCAGAACCGTCGCATGCAGTGCGCGGTTCGGTGCACGGCGGCCCGCCAAGCCCGGGCCGCCCAAGAGCAGGACCATCG
>JBCCMW010000377.1:0-3704 GCA_039026175.1 Pseudomonadota bacterium | reverse complement strand
TTCTTTTTACATATCCCATTTCCTTCATTTGAGGTCTTTAGACTACTTCCTTGGAGACGGCAATTGCTTGATGGTGTGTTGGGTTCTGGGCGCGCGCTCCCGAGGCCCCTGCTGCCAAGGCGCGTGCTCCCCAGGCACCCACAGCGCAGGGCTCCGCTACCCAGGCCCGCACTCCCAAGGCTCGCGCTTCACAGGCCTCCGCTGCCCAGGCCCACGCTGCCCAAGCCCACCCTGCCCAGGCCCACGCTACCCAGGTCCCCGCTGCCCAGGCCCACGCTGCCCAGGCCCACGCTGCCCAGGCTCTCACTTTCCAGACTCTCACTGTCCAGGCGCGCGCTCCTGAGGCCCACGCTGCCCATTCGCGTGCTCCCCAGGCACCCGCTGCCCATGGCTCCGCTCCCTCGGACCCAACGGCCAAGGCCCCCGCTGCCGGGGCCTCCGCTGCCCAGGCCACCGCTCCCGAGGGCCGAGCGGTCGGGCCTCACGACGTTCCTGTCCGCGCCCCAGGGCCCCGCGTTGGCCTGACCCCGTCCGCCCACGCGCCGCGGCACCCGTGGGGCGCCGCGTGACCGCCGCCGCCGACACCACCCGGCACGGCCCGGGACCCGGCGCGCAGGCCCCCGCAGCGCAGGCCCCCGCCGCGGAGGCCCCTGGCGCCAGGGATCCCGACGCGCGGGATCCCGACGCGCGGGGCCCTCACGCGCCAGGCCGGGCGCCCGGGCAACCGCGATGGCGGGTGGCCTTCTACGCCCCGATGAAGGACCCCGACCATCCGGTGCCCTCGGGCGACCGGACGATCGCGCGGGGGGTGCTGGCAGCCCTAGCCCGCGCCGGCGCGTCGGCCAGCACCGTCTCGCGCCTGCGCACCCTGGATCTGGACGGCAGTCCGGCGGTGCAGGCCGACCTCGCCGCCCGCGCCTCGGTCGTGGCCGCCGGTCTGATCGCCGCGCGCGCCGGCGGGGCCCAGGCCTGGGTCACCTACCACTGCCACTACAAGGCGCCCGATCTGATCGGCCCGGCCGTCGCCTCCGCCCTCGGCCTGCCGTACCTGCTGATCGAACCCTCGCTCTCGCCGAAGCGTCTACAGGGCCCCTGGGCCCCCTTCGCCGAAGCCGCCGCCGCCGCCATCGCCCGGGCGGATACGCTGTTCTGGACGACCGCGCGCGACGTCCCGGCGCTGGTCGCCGCAGGTCACGGGCCGCGCCTCGCCCCGCTGCCGCCGTTCCTGGACCCCGGGCCGCCGCCGGCGCGTCTCGGCCAGCCGGCGCGCGGCGCTGGCGGTGGCGCTGGCGGTGGCGCTGGCGCTGGCATGGGCAGCGGCGCTGGCGGTGGCGCTGGCGGTGACAGTGGCCGCGGAAGCCGCCAAGACGGACCCCTCGCGCTCGTCACCGTCGCCATGATGCGCCCGGGCGACAAGCTCGAGAGCTACCGCCGCCTCGCCCGCGCGCTCGCGGCCCTCGCGCCCCACTGCCCCGACTGGCGGCTCGAGGTGTTGGGCGACGGCCCGGCCGAGGCCGAGGTGCGCGCGCTCTACGCCCCGCTCGCCGCCCGCTACCCGGGGGCCGTCGCCTTCCTCGGCCGGGCCGACACCGCCGGCGTGCGCGCCGCGCTCGAGCGGGCCGACGCGATGCTCTGGCCCGGCGTGGGCGAGGGCGTAGGCCTCGCTTGGCTCGAAGCCCAGGCCGCCGGCGTGCCGGTCGTGGCCGAGGACGGCCCCGCCGCGCGCGACGTTGTCCGCGCCGGGCGCTTGGCGCCGCCGGATGAGCCGGAGCGCTTTGCCGAAGCCGTCGCCGCCGTCGCGGCCGAGCGGGCAGCACTCTCGGTCGCCGCCCGCGCCGCCGTGCTGGCCGAGCACAGCGTCGAGGCCGCCGCGGCCCGGCTCGCCGCGGCCCTGTCGGGCCACGTGAGTTGAGGCGATGGTCCGTATCGCCCTCATCCGCCACTTCCCGACCGACTGGAACGCCGAGCGCCGGCTGCAAGGCCGGACCGACCGTCCCCTGACCGACGCCGCACGCGCGCGTCTGGCGGGGCTCGCCCTGCCGCCGGCCTGGGCCGAGGCCGAAATCGTGTCCTCCCCCCTGTCGCGCGCGGCCGAGACGGCGGCGGCGCTGGCCGGCGGGTGCCGCATTCGGCTCGACCCGCGCCTGGTCGAGCAAAGCTGGGGCACGTGGGAGGGGCTGACCGTCGACGAGGTTCCCCCCGACCCGCACACCGGGGTGCCCGCGGTGCATCGCCTGGGCTGGCAGGGCGCCGCACCCGGCGGCGAGAGCGCGGCCCAGGCCTGGGCCCGGGTGCGCCCGGCGCTCGCGCGGCTCGCGCGCGGGGGCGATGCTGTGGTGGTCACGCACAAGGCGCTGATGCGCATCGTCCTCGGCCAAGCGCACGGCTGGCGCGGCCCCGACGGCGGCAGCGTCGAGATCAAGCGCGCCCGCCTGTATCCCCTCACGCTGGCGCCCGACGGCACGCCGCACAGCCCCGGCCCACCGGACCGCCTGATCCCACGCCCCCAAAAGCGCGCCACCCAAGAGCGCGCCACCCAAGGGCGCGCCACCCACGGGCGCGCCACTGAAAAGCGCGATGTCGACGCCGACCGGGAACCGCCGAAGGCGCCGGACACCACCGCGCCGAAGGCGCGCCCAATCACCGCGCCGGAGGCGCGCCCAAACACCGCGCCGGAGGCGCGCCCAAATACCCCGCCGGAGGCGCGCCCAAACACCGCGCCGAAGGCGCGTCTCAAAACCGCGCCGGAGGCGCGCCCAGACACCCCGCCGGAGGTGGGCAAGGGGCCGGCGCCGGAGCCGCAGGTCCGTGTTGGGGGCGCGGCGCTGGCGGAGACCGAGCCCGGGGACGGTGGGTCCCAGGCGGCGGAGGACGGGGCGCGATGACGCGGATCGCGTTTCTCGTCACCCACCTGTCGGGCAGCGGGCACTATGTGCGCACCCTGGCGCTGGCCCGGGCGGCACGGGCGGCGGGCGCCTCGGTGCGCGTGATCTCGGGCGGTCGTGCCCTGCCGCATATCCCGGCGGACGATCTCGACATCGTCGCCCTGCCGCCGCTGCTGGTCGCAGGCCGCAATTTCGCCCGGCCGCTGACGGCCCACGGCGCGCCGGCCGACGCCGCCTACATGGCCCGTCGCGCCCAGGCGGCGGCCGAGGCGGTCCACAGCGCCGCGCCCCACATTCTGGTGACCGAGACCTTCCCGCTGGGTCGCCGACGGCTGGCCGCCGAGTTCGAAGCAGCCATCGCCGCCGGTCGCGCCGCCCGCGCGGATCTCCGCCTGGTCTGCTCGGTGCGCGATGTGCCCGAGCCGCCGTCGCGGCCCATGCCCATACGAGAGCCCGCGCCCCAGCGCGGACCGGATCGCGCACCCGAGCGTTTGGCCGAGGGCGCGACCGAGCGTTTGGCCGAGGCCGCCCACAGGTTGGCGGGCTACGATATGATCCTGCAGCACGGCGACGCGGCGCTGACCCCGCTGGCCGACACCTGGCCGCTGCCGCCGGGCCACCCGCCGGTGCACGCTACCGGCTATGTCGCGGCACCCCCGGCCGCCGGCGCCGTTCCGGCCGACGAGATCCTGGTGGCGACGGGCGGGGGCGATCTGGGCAGGCGCCTCCTGGCCATGGCGGCCGAGGCCGCAGCGATGGCCCCGCGCCCACCCGACGCCCACTCACATGACGCCCGCCCACCCACCGCAGACCCACCCA
>JBCCMW010000376.1:0-3726 GCA_039026175.1 Pseudomonadota bacterium | reverse complement strand
TCGCGCGCGGGATCACGGCGGCGCGGGCGGCGTTTGCGGCGGACCGGCCGGCCGTGGTGGCGGGCTTCGGCGGCTACCCGGCGCTGCCGGCGCTGGCGGCCGCCTGGACCATGGGGTTGCCGCGCCTCATCCACGAACAGAACGGCGTGCTGGGCCGGGTCAACCGGCTGTTCGCCACCCGGGTCGACCGCGTCTGCTGTGGGACCTGGCCCGTGCGCCGCGCCCCCGCCGGCGCGCCGCTGCAGCACACCGGCAACCCCGTCCGCGCCGCGGTGGTCGAGGCGCGGGCCACCCCCTACGCCCCGCCCGGCGCCGACGGCCCGGTCCGGCTGCTGGTGTTCGGCGGCAGCCAGGGCGCCAGCCTGTTCGCCCGCGTCGTGCCCCAGGCCGTGGCGATGCTGCCCGAGCCGCTGCGCACCCGCCTCGCCGTCGTCCAACAGGCCCGCGCGGGCGAGGAGGGTGCGGTCGCCGCCGCCTATCGCAGCGCGGGCGTCGAGGCCGAGATCGCGCCCTTCTTCGCCGACATGCCCCGCCGGATCGCCGAGGCGCAGCTGGTCATCGCGCGCGCCGGCGCCTCGAGCGTGGCCGAGATCGCCTGCATCGGCCGCCCCGCCGTGCTGGTCCCCTATGCCGCCGCGATGGACGACCACCAGACCGCGAACGCCGAGGCGCTGGCCCGCGCGGGCGGGGCCGAGGTGATCGCCGAAGCCGCGCTGACGGCCGGCGCGCTGGCCGCCCTCTTGAAGCGACTGTTGGGTGACACGGGCAACAGTGTGTCGGATGCGTCACTCTCGGCGATGGCCGCGGCGGCGCGGGGGCTGGGCCGGCCGGACGCGGCGACGGATCTGGCAGACTTGGTCGTGGCGCTTCACACCGAGGCGCGATCCTGATACCGCGCCGCGCACCCCAGCGCTGCCTCCGCCCCGTCGGCGGCGCGCCCGACACCGGACCCGGAAAGGCCGCCCATGACCCCGCCGACCGCGCTGCCCGTCGATATCGGTCCCATCCACTTTGTCGGCATCGGCGGGATCGGCATGTCGGGCATCGCCGAGGTGATGCTGACGCTGGGCTACCGGGTCCAGGGCTCGGACCTGCGCGAGGGCCCGATCACCGAGCGGCTGACCCGCCTGGGCGCCACCGTCCACATCGGCCAGCGGGCCGAGAACCTGGGCGAGGCCGGCGTGGTGGTGATCTCCTCGGCCATCAAGGCGGGCAACCCCGAGCTGGAGGAAGCCCGCGCGCGCGCCCTGCCGGTGGTGCGCCGGGCCGAGATGCTGGCCGAGCTGATGCGCATGCGCTGGAACGTCGCCGTCGCCGGCACCCACGGCAAGACGACGACCACCTCGATGGTCGCGGCGTTGCTGGACGCGGGCCACCTGGACCCCACGGTCATCAACGGCGGCATCATCCAGGCCTACGGCTCGAACGCCCGCCCGGGCGAGGGCCGCTGGATGGTGGTCGAGGCGGACGAGAGCGACGGCACCTTCGTCAAGCTGCCCGCTACCATCGCCATCGTCACCAACATCGACCCCGAGCACATGGACCACTACGGCTCGGTCGAGCGGCTGCGGGACGCCTTCGATGCGTTCGTGCACAACATCCCGTTCTACGGCTGCCTGGTCGCCTGCATCGACCACCCCGAGGTGCAGGGCCTGATCGGCCGGGTCGACGACCGCCGCGTCGTGACCTATGGCACCTCGCGCCAGGCCGACGTGCGGGCCGAGGATATCCGCCACGAGGACGGCGGCGTGGTGTTCGACCTGACCATCCGGGGCGAGGACGCGCCGCGCACCGTGCGCCTGGCGATGCCGGGCGAACACAACGCGCTGAACGCCCTGGCCGCCATCGCCGTGGCGCGCGAGCTGCGCATCGAGCTGGACGCCATCGTCCAGGGCCTGGCGGGCTTCAAGGGCGTCAAGCGCCGCTTTACCCGGGTCGGCAGCTGGAACGGCGTCGAGATCGTCGACGACTACGGCCACCACCCGGTCGAGATCGCGGCGGTACTGAAGGCTGCGCGCGCCGCCACCAAGGGCCGGGTGATCGCCGTGCACCAGCCGCACCGCTACTCGCGCCTGTCGGACCTGTTCCGCGACTTCTGCGCCTGCTTCAACGACGCCGACGTGGTGGCGATCGACGAGGTCTATGCCGCCGGCGAGGCGCCGATCGAGGGCGTCAGCCGCGATGCGCTGGTCGGCGGCCTGCGCGCCCACGGCCACCGCTCGGCCCACGCGATCCGCGGCCCCGAGGGGCTGGCCGAGTTCGTGGCGCGCGAGGCCGAGCCCGGCGACCTGGTGCTCTGTCTGGGCGCGGGCTCGATCTCGGCCTGGGCCAACGCGCTGCCCGACGCGCTGGCGGCGCTGATGCCCGAGGCGAAGACCGGGACGTAAGCACCTTGGCCGCACCGACCGCCGATTGGGGGCCGAAGCGCCGGCCGGGGGCCGGGCAGCCGATGCTCTACGGCGTCGGCGTCACGGTCGGCGCGGGCCTCTACGTGCTGGCCCGCGCCGTGGCGGGCGCCATCGGCGTTTGGGCGCCGCTCGCCCCGGTGCTGGCCGGGCTGCTCGTGCCGCCGGCGGTGCTGTCCGCCGTGGCCCGGGTCGCGAGCTTTCTGGCATGAGCGCTTTGGCATGAGCGGCGCGATCCAGCGGTTGCCGGCGGTGCGCGGGCGGCTGACGGCGGACCGGCCGCTGGCGCCGATCACGTGGCTGCGCACCGGCGGGCCGGCCGAGACGTTCCTCCAGCCCGCCGACCGCGCCGATCTTGGCCAGTTTCTGGCCGCGCTCCCGGGCGACGTGCCGCTCACGCCGCTTGGCGTCTGCTCGAACCTGATCGTGCGCGACGGTGGGCTGCCCGGTGTCTCGGTCCGCCTCGGCCGCCCCTTCGCCGGCATTCAGCCGCTGGAGGGGCACCGCATCCGCGCCGGCGCCGCCGCGCTGGACAGTGCCGTGGCCAAGGCGGCGGCCGAGGCGGGGATCGCGGGGCTCGAGTTCCTGCGCACCATCCCGGGTACCGTCGGCGGCGCGGTGCGGATGAACGCCGGCTGCTACGGCACCTACACCGCCGACGTGGTCGAGACGGTCACGATCCTGACGCGCGCGGGTGCCGAACGCACGCTGACGGCGGCGGACATTCGCTTTGCCTATCGCGACAGCGCGCTGCCCGAGGGCGCGATCGTCGTCGAGGCCGTCCTTGGCGGCCGCCCCGGCGCGCCGGCCGAGATCCAAGCGCGGATGGCCGAGCTGGTCGCCAAGCGCGCCGCCTCGCAGCCGGTCGACCAGCGCTCCTGCGGTTCGACGTTCCGCAACCCGGCCGGCTACTCCTCGACCGGGGCCAAGGGCGACCCGATGGACCTCAAGGCGTGGAAACTGATCCAGGACGCCGGCTGCCGGGGCCTGCGCCGCGGCGGCGCGCAGATCAGCGAGCAGCACGCCAATTTCCTGATCAATGCCGGCGGGGCGACGGCGGCCGACCTGGAGGGGCTGGGCGAAGACGTGCGCGCCCGGGTCAAGGCGCACTCAGGCCATGATTTAATCTGGGAAATCCAGCGCATCGGCGTTACGCTGCAGCTCTAACAGAGGCCCAACAGGGCCCGACTGCGCACGTCAACAGGCGGCGCGGGAACATTGGGGCGGGCATGTCGAGCAGGACACTCCCCCGCGTGGCCGTGTTGATGGGCGGCTTGTCGGCCGAGCGCGAGGTATCCCTCGTCTCGGGCAGCGAGTGCGT
>JBCCMW010000375.1:0-3824 GCA_039026175.1 Pseudomonadota bacterium | reverse complement strand
GGCGGCGGCGGGGGGGCGGGATCGGCCATCGCATACTCCCTGCCGGCGACCCGGCGTCACCTGGTCTGCGCCGAAACGGCGCCCAATCGGTGCCCCGTTGGTGGCCAGTCGATGGCCAGTCGGTGGCCAGTCGGTGCCCAATCAGTGCCCTGGCGGCACCCTGGCGGCACGTCGTCGGCACCCTGCAGCGACGCCTGCACCATGCCGGCTAACATACCGCTCTCGGGTGCTTTTCGACATCGTCCAGACCCGAACGGGATGCCTTGCCGCGGGTCGAACCGCTTGCGCCTTGTTGTCACGCGGGCGAGACGCTAACGTCCCGGCCTCACCCTGCCAACCAAAACGCCCAGACGTGGGAAGTGACGGCAGGTCAACGGTTTTGAAAGCGGGGTTAATCCATGTCGGCAGCTCGCTCGACGACGGCGCCGTGCCGTTGGGTTATGGCTGTGGCGCTGTGCGGGACGCTCGGCGCCTGCGCCGCGGGCGAGGATCCGTACGAGGCGACCAACCGCCGCTTCCACGACTTCAACGTCGCCCTCGACAGCAACGTGCTGCGCCCGGTCGCGCAGGGCTATGACGTCGTCGCAGCGGGTCCGATCAAGTTGATGATCGGCAACGGTCTCAACCATCTGGAACTGCCGGTGGACTTCGCCAATTACGTGTTGCAGGGCGAGAGCCGGCTGGCATTGCGCGTGCTGGGCCGCTTCACGCTGAACACCGTGGTGGGCGCCGGCGGCCTGCTGGACCCCGCGACCGAGTTCGGCCTGCCGCGCGAGGAGACCGACTTCGGCGTCACGCTCGGCAAGTACGGGGTCGCGGGCGGGCCTTACCTGGTGCTGCCCCTGCTGGGGCCCACGAACCCGCGCGATCTGGGCGGGTCGGTCGTCGACATGGCCTTTAGCCCCACCACCTACACGGGGTTCAGCAGCTCGGACGCGCTCAACCTGTTGTCGGCCCCGCTGCCGGTGGTCGACGTGGTGGATTCGCGCGCGCAGAACGCCGATCTGATCGACGAGCTGCTGTACGAGAGCACCGACAGCTATGTCACGCTGCGCTCGGTCTATCTGCAGCGGCGCGAGGCGCAAATCCTGGGCGAGGACGCGTCCGTCCCCGACATCTTCGACGAAGAGTAACCGCTCTGCCGGCGGTGCGGCAGGCGATGCCGCAACGGCAGGGTCGCGGCGTGGCAACGCTCGGCCCGCCGGGGCGCGGGTGCGGGGCGCAGCGTATTGGCCCGCCCCGGGGGCGTGGCTAGGCTCACGCTCGATACCCGTTCGCCCTCTCCTCCGTCCCCCCCGGGATGCCAGCACCGCGATCTGACGACGATGAAGACCGATACCACCCATGCCTCGGGCGCCCCTGCGGTCGTCGGTGCGCCCTGGCCGGATTTCAGCGCGGCGCTGACGGCGGCGGCCGAGGGCGTGGAGGCCGCGCTGGACGCCTGTCTGCCCCAGCCGACCGCCGCGCTCGGCGAGCGGGAACTGGTCGATGCGATGCGCTATGCCGTGATGGGCGGCGGCAAGCGGCTCCGCGCGTTCCTGGCGGTCGAGGCGGGGCGGCTGATGGGGGCCGATCCGGCGCGGGCGCTGCGCTGCGGGGCGGCGCTCGAGTGTCTGCACGCCTATTCGCTGGTGCACGACGACCTGCCGTGCATGGACGACGACGACCTGCGCCGCGGCAAGCCCACCGTGCACCGCGCGTGGGACGAGGCGACGGCCGTGCTGGCCGGCGACGCGCTGCAGACCGTGGCGTTCGAGATCCTGGCCGATCCCGCCACCCACCCCGACGGTGCGGTGCGCGCCTCGCTGTGCCTGCGGCTGGCCCAGGCGTCGGGCGCCGCGGGCATGGTCGGCGGCCAGGCGCTGGATCTGGCGGCCGAAAAGGCGGCCGAGCGGGCCGACGGCGGCGTGCTGGACGGCGTCTCGGTCAAGCGGCTGCAGGCGATGAAGACCGGCGCGCTGTTGGAGGTTGCGGCCGAGCTGGGCGCGCTGGTGGCCGAGGCGCCCGCCGCCGCCGTCGCCGCGATCCGCGCCTACGCCCGGGCGCTGGGCGAGGCGTTCCAGATCGCCGACGACCTGTTGGACGTCACCGGGACCGAGGCCGAGGTCGGCAAGCGCGTCGGCAAGGACGCCGATGCGGGCAAGGCCACGTTCGTCGATATCCTGGGGATCGACGGCGCGCGCGCCCGGGCCCAGGCGCTGGTCGACGAGGCCGCCGCTGCCCTGGCGCCGTTCGGCGCAGGCGCCGGCCTGTTAACCGCCGCCGCGCAGTTCGTGGTTGACCGTCGGTCCTAGACCCCCGCGTGAACCCCCGCGTAAACCCCGGTGGGATCCGCACCGGCGGCTGTCGCTCACTCCTCGCGCCAGGCGCGGTTCACATAGTCGGTCATCGGCTTGACCAGGTAGGCCAGCGGCGTGCGCTCGCCGGTCTGCAGGTACACCTCGACGGGCATGCCGGCGACGAGGTCCTTGCCCTCCAGCTTGGCAAACTCCTCGGGCCGGATCGACACGTCGACCTTGTAGAAGGACTGTCCCGTGCTCTCCTGCACAAAGGCGTCGGCCGAGATGTTGACCACCGTGCCAAAAATCTCGGGCGTCGTGCGGGCGTTGAAGGCGACGAGGCGTAGCACGGCCTCCTGCCCCTCGTAGACCTGGTCGATGTTGGCAGGCTCGACCCGCGCCTCGACGATCAGGCTGCTGTCCGAGGGCACGATATAGAGCACCGGCTCGGCGCCCTGGATCACCGCCTTCAGCGCAAAGACCTGCATGTCGTACACGTACCCGGTCATCGGCGCGCGGATGTCCAGGCGGGCGCGCCGGTCCTGTAGCTGGATGCGCCGCTCGCGCAGTTCCAGCTCGCGAAAGCCCAGCTCGCGCAGTTCCGAAATCGCCTCCTCGCGGCGGCTGGCCTCGACGCGGAGCTGCTCCTCCTCGAGTTCCGAGATCGAGCCGTAGAGCTCGGCCTTGCGGGCGATGCGCTGGCCTTCCTGGCCCAGCAGCCGCGCGGCCTCGCGCTCCAGCGCCATCAGCCGGTCGCGGCGCGCCAGGCCCTTGTCGGCCAGGCCCTGCACGTCGGCCAACTCGTCGCCGGCCAGTTCCTTCTGGCGCACCAGGGCCGCGATCTCGGCCTCCACGCCCTGGATCTGCTGCTCGATCTGGGCCTGGCGCTCGTCGAACACCTTGAGTTCGCTCTCGACCGAGCGGCGGCGCGCCTCGAACAGCGAGCGCTGGCCGTCGACCAGGGCGGCGACCTCGGGCTGCTCGGCCGCCACGGCCATCAGCTCGGGGTCGAACAGGATGGTGTCGCGCCCGGCCTGCTCGGCCTGCAGCCGGCCGCGCCGGGCCATGATCTCGAAGAGCTGGCTCTCGAGCGCTGCCAGCTCGCTCTCGACGCTGGTGCCGTCGAGGCGGATCAGGGTCTCGCCGGCCTCGACCTGCTCACCCTCGGTCACCAGGATTTGGCCCACGATGCCGCCCTCGGCGTGTTGCACCACCTGGCGCTGGCTCTCGACGCGGAGCTGGCCCTGGCTGACCACGGCGCCGGCCAGCGTGGCGGTGGCCGCCCAGCCGCCGAAGCCGCCGCCCAGCACAAGCACGCTGATCATGCCCACCAGCCAAAAGCCGCGGCCCGCCCAGCCGTCGCTGACGCTGTCGGCACCGGGATCGCCTGCCGGTGCGGCCGGGCCGGGCGCCGCGATTGCCTTGGTCTTGGATGTCATTGTCCGCCTCCATCGCTCTGCCTCTGCGCGGCTGCGACGCGCATGTCCTCGCTCAATCGCATCGGTCCGGGTGCGGCGTCGCCGCCCGGCATCCCGGCCGGCGCGG